>JBDTKB010000244.1:0-2778 GCA_039935555.1 Ginsengibacter sp.
CTTCAACACCTAATCATTTAATGGTAATTGCAGCCGATTCTCCGGTTATAAATAATCCGCATAAAAAAGATCCAAAACAAAACCAGCCTCCATTTAACATCCCATCGTTACCTGAAAATCTTCAAAATGCCGGATTAGAATGGAAAAACTATGGTGGTTATGCGTTTGATTATATTACCAAACTTCAAAAGAATCCCCGTAATGTAATTGCAAGTCAATTTACTCAGGATGCAGCAGCAGGAAAACTAGCAAATGTTTCATGGGTTTACGGACCCAAAAATCTCAGTGAACATCCAACAGAAAATGTTACCGATGGGGACGCTTGGACTGCTGCCCAAATTAAGGCAATTATAAAGGGCGGATTGTGGTTTTCAACAGCAATATTCATAACCTGGGATGATTGGGGTGGATGGTATGATCATGTAATTCCACCAAATATTGAAAAATGGAAGGATGGTAGTCAGTTTCGCTATGGAAATAGAGTTGGTTGTATAGTTGTCAGCCCTTATGCAAAAAGTGCCTATATCTCTAAAGTATTACATTCTCATGTCAGCCTTGTTAAATTTTGTGAGACGGTCTTTGGCCTGAAATCTATAAATGGGAGAGACAGCGCATCTGACGATATGATGGATTGTTTGGACTTTTCACAATCTCCCCTTCCGGCACCAAAGCTTTGAACTATTGTCGGGAATTTTTATGCAGAATATAGTTTCGGAAAGAATTGGTGGGTAACATTTATTGGTTACCCCCACTGGCAGATAGGCAACTAAGGCACAAGGCATCGGGGGATCTTTGAAAATAAAAAATAATTGCCATCTTATCAATCTATTCTAATTTCTATGAATAAGTACTAACGTCGCATTGAGGTTTCATTTTCGGGTGCTTATTTTTTATCCTTTATTAATTCCAGGGACATGACACAGCACTTTCCACATTACATCCCGAAGTGCAATTAGCCAAAAACCTTTAAAAAAAGGTGTTCGCTATAAACCAAACCTGAAAATGATTTATGAGTTCCCTTGAATCAGAAACGAAAAGAAAAGTTCAGGAAATAAAAAACTAATTCATAAGTTTGGTTAAAGACTGATGATTAGGGCTGCAACTCAGCGGCGGATGAAATATTAGTCAGAATGTATTACGGCCAAGCATTCAGAAAGTTTATAAGACTAACTTATTGACAATTACATAACGTTCAGAGAATAATTCTAAAAAACAACCGAAAAGATGAAAGCAGTAATATTTTATGAATTAGGTAATGTAACAATGGAAAAAGTAAGAGAAGTTTATCCACGACACAAGGCCATTGTCGATGAATTTGCTAATGACAAAAAAATTATCGCCATCGGAACATTCGCTAATCCAACAGAAGGTTCTATGGGTGTATTCATTGACAAGGAGAGCGCAGAAGATTTCGTTAAACAAGACCCGTTCATCAAAGAAGGCGTCATAAGTAAAGTGACAATAAAAGAATGGAATGAAATTTTATTGAAATAAAATTTCTTGGTGGACAGTTTTTTTTGGTGCCGGCCATATCGAATGGATGGCAATTGCTCGGACTTTTAAAATCACATACAAGACAACTTTGCAAAATATTTTTACGGACAGACGGACATTTTCCTATCGAACAAATGACACGACAAAGAAACACGGCTGTCAACAGGTGCTTTGGCTATATGGCAGCGACGAAATTTTCTCAACTTTTTTCGCTAAACGGCTTCAGTTCTGGCAAGCGAATAATGCTGAGCAATAAAATAAACAATAAGCTTATTTATAAATTTAGCAACCTTAACTCCATCATTCTTTAAAATAGAAAAAGAGTTTTCAAAAAAACTTAAATTAGCAAAAGCCTTGTAATATAAATTTGAAACGGTCGGCGGAATCAAACTAAAAAATAAATACATGCAGAAGAAATCGAATATTATTTTAATTTCTGATTGTGGCTATTAGGCACGCTTGTGTTGACAATTTATTTTTCAGCACCCTATAACTTCCTCCTCTGCCGCCCCAAATGCTACCGCTAGTCAGCTTTTGACCTTTGGCAGTAAATATCATGCAACCATTTTGATAGGCCCTTGGCTTCAACAGATTGGAACTGTTCTTTCCGTAATTTTTGCTATAGCTCTTGTTCAATTAGCTGGTACTTCATCTACTTTCTCTGGTAAACTAACTTTATTAGCACCAGCAACCATTACGTGCTTAAAGTCTTGCAGAAGGCACTTTTGCAATAGGAGTTGCTCAATCAGCAGCTAATGGGCATTTGGAATCTGCTCTAACTTACTATGAACTTACCAATACTTTTATTCATATATTTTTACTGGCTGCATCCTTATTTTTAATGTTAGGTTTTGCTCTAAGGAGTATAATTGTTTTACCTAAGATTTTTGTTTGGTCTGCTTTCATATTGGGAATACTTTTTCAATTTTTAGGAGTGAGAAGCGCGTGCATTTATTTTACTTAATATAGCAAAAGATGCAATAAGCCACATCACGCCAAGGCAATACCCACCAATGACATCCGTTGCATAATGCACATTTAAAACTAAACGGCTAAGGCCAATAAATACTGTAAATAAGAACAACACAACCGTGAGTAAAACTTTATAAGGCCGGGATAGCCTCCCCTTCCACACGAGATAGGCAACTATGCCGCAAAAAATAAAAGACGACAGCGCATGCCCGCTGGGAAAGCTAAAACTGGTGATGCCTTTAATGATCGGCATGTCCGGCCGTTTGCGATGAAACACCGGTTTTAAACCGGTCATAAATAGAAAGCTCGTTA
>JBDTKB010000245.1:0-7410 GCA_039935555.1 Ginsengibacter sp.
AACGGCAACGTTAAAGCAACGCAGCTTGAAATTAAAAAAACGGGCTGTATAAATGGCGAGATATCTACTAATTCCCTGGAGATAGAGTTGGGCGCCCAGTACAATGGTAAATTGAATATGCAAAAGCCACAACAAATTTTGAAAGAGGCTTCATAAATTTTTTTGCCACATCTTTTTTAACTGAACTGTCAATAATTTTTTATTGATGAACTGGCAGAACGCAAGCCTTTTTAAGAATTGCTAAATAATGTTGAGCAGGAATTAACTAAAACAATTACCAAATACATAATAATAAAAAATGCCCCGGAACTTCCAAGGCATTTTCTATTTACAAGATAATTTATCAAAATATATATCTTAAACCGAGTTGCATTCCCCATGTGCTGAAGGTAGAAATATCCGGTTGGTACGGTGTTGTAACCAATGCTTTATTAAATTCAGCAAGGTTATAAACCGGGGTTCCTGTTGCATCAATAGATTTAAATGTAAGCGGATTATTAATGGTATAAAGATCTTTAGTACCCCAATTCTTAGTTAGCAAATTAGGAAGGTTTAAAACGTCTACGCTAAATTGAAGCGTATGTTTTGTTTCGCCGGTTTTAATGAAAAAATCCTGCAGGAACCGTGCGTCAATTCGATTGTACCATGGAGTCAAAGCTGAATTTCTTTCAGCATATTGACCTCTATGATTGCTTAAGTAAGAAGAGTTACTTACAAATTGGTCGTAAGCGGCCTGCTGTTGAGCGATGGTATATTTTACGGTGGTAACGCCCCCGCTAGTTGTTGTAAAATTTGAGAAAGGAACATCGGAACCTTTTGCATAAATGTACATCAGGTCTGAAGATGAATTTCCATCACGGTTAAGATCTCCGCCAATTATATAACTAAATCGGCCCTGTGCTTCTCCTTCATAGAATAGCGACAGGGTACTGGCAAAATGTTTTCCATATTCCTTTCTGTAAGAAATAGTACCAACTATCCTGTGAGGAATTGAATAGGCCGAATTGTAAAGTTCTTCACTATTTGGCGTGCCTACGTTAATAATTGACTGCCACGCAGAGGTTGCTTGCGAACCGGGATTAGGGCTCACTTCAGTTGCCAGAGTGTACGTGTAAGCAAGTGATCCATAGAATCCATTCGCGAAAGACTTTGATAATTGAGCAGTACTAGAAAACGAATAACCTTTCTTAGTATTTTCAAGAACAATAACTGAACCCACTGTAGGATTTACGAATTTTGTAATTCCGGTTTGTGTTGCAGGATAATATGGTCGGCTATCTAACCCTGACAAAGTTCCAGTTGGCTCGATCAGGTTCGCGTTTCGCATTTTAACTGCGTTTAAATCTTTTGTATATAATAAATCAACCGTGGCAGTAAAACCATGTCCAAGTTGCTTATCAATTCCAAAGTTTGTTCTAAACACCTGAGGGAATTTGAAATTACGATCAATCAACACGAAACTTCCAGGTGCCTTCGCAGTAACAGTAGCAGGAAATTTGGAAACGTAGGCATCCGGATCAGGATTGAATGTTAAACCCGCGAGGCTTGCACCGGAATTAAGCACTACACCATTTTGATATACTCCACTATTGCTTGGCATATTAGTCAGGAACACAAAAGGTATCTTGCCGGTGAAAATTCCTGTTCCTCCGCGTAATACGAGGCCTTTTTCGTCAGGCACTTTCCACCTGAACCCAACGCGCGGTGAAAATAAGATGTTTGCTTTAGGCCATTTTCCTGTGCTATAATTTGTAAGGTTTCCGTTAGCATCCGGAAACTGCAAAGCATCGATAGCAGTATTAGCTATAGGCTGTTTTAAATAAGTTGGTACATCTCCCCTGATGCCGAACGTTAGTTTAAAATTACTGTTGATATTTACTTCATCCTGTAAATAGGCACCTAATTGACCTAATTGCAAGTTAGCAGAGAAAACTTTTGGTTGCCCGGGCACTAAAGAATAAGTATAAGAAAAGAAGGCCGGTGGCGCATCAGTTATAAAATCATTTAAACTATTATAAATATAGTAGCTTTCTGATCCTGCCATAAATGCGTTTCCAACTTTTTGATATTCATAAGTTGCTCCAGCGGTAAGTGTATGTTTACCAGCGAAATAAGTAAAATTTTCCGTTACTGTTGCAATGTTATTTACCACTTCATTATTTCTTGTGAACGGATCAGTTCCCGCGCTCATATAATTCCGGCCTTTTGTTACCCCTGCAACGGTTCCATCCGCGTCAAATATTTCAATAGTTGGAAACACTCCGCCCGGACTGTTTCTTTTATCATCAATGTGAGTATACGCAAAAAGCAACTGGTTTGAAACCCTGCTGCTGAAGTTACTATTCAATTCCAGCGTAGCGGATTGAACAATATGATCCGTAGCATAATCTGAATTCGCAAAACCTATAGACTCATTACTATTTCTATTATTTGGCAGCCTGCTAAGTGCTCCGGTTGTTCCCCTTATTGTAAAACCACCAGCGCCACTGTTAGGTACACTGCTCCCATTTAATGGCGACTGGTCTGATCCTTTGAAATCGCTATATTTTAAAACTAATTTCTGTTTATTACTAATATTCCAATCTATTTTGCCTAGTAGTTTTCGATTTTTGGTAATATAATTTGGACGGTTATCATATGCTCCTGCCTCATAATTATATTTTGATTTCAAAACTGAGGCAAATTTATCAAGCGAATCTTTAGGCGCGGCAGATAAGTTTCCTGAGGCACTTGACCCCGTAGGAACAAAAGTATTTCCATTGGGAACAGATTTATTTTCCCATTCGGCATTAGCAAAGAAAAATAATTTATTTTTTATAATTGGGCCCCCAAGGCTTGCCCCATAAACTTTATTTTTTTGCGGAGTTTGTGTGAGATTTACATCCCCAACATGCGTTCCGTTATATTTTTCATTACGATAAAAGCCGTAAGCAGTACCGTGAAAAGTATTGGTTCCGCTTTTAGTAATTACATTAAGACCAGCACCGGTAAAACCTGATTGCCTTACGTCGTATGGTGCAATATTTACTGAGATTTCATCGTATGCATCAATAGAAATGGGGCTGGCTCCACCGCCTGGCTGAGGATCAGTCGAAAGTCCAAAATTGTTATTTAGATTAGCTCCGTCAATTTGCAAATTATTAAATCTGCCATCTCTCCCGGCAAAGCTATTACCACTGCTGGCTTGCGGTGTAAGCCTTGTAAAATCTGTAATACTTCTTGAAATTGACGGCAATGTTGCAATTTGGCGTGAATTGAAGATTGTGCTCGCACCGGTTTTTGATCTTGCAGATGCAGGATTTCCCGTGGTAACAGTCACTTCTGTCAATAATTTTGAATTTGGCGTAAGAACCATATCGGAAATATATGGCTCACCAAGGTTTAAATTGGCGTTATCGATCACTTGAGAAGTATATCCTACATATTCAACGGTAATTTTATATGGGCCCCCAACTCTTGTATTTGGTATGGAAAAATTTCCATCTTTTTTGGTTATCGTTACGTATTTCGTTCCGGACGGCTGATGAACAGCGGTTACAGTTGCTCCATCCAAGGGCAGTCCATTTTCAGATTTTATGAATCCTGTAATGCTACTAGTGGTTACCTGGGCAATCGAAAGAAAAGGAATAAATGCGGCGATAATAAGGGGTAAAATCTTTTTTAAGTTCATTGCTGGTGTAGTTTTTTTAGTTTGCGTCAAAGGAACTGAATAATTTCAATTTGACGTTATAGATTTATTAACACTTCTATGACTTTTTTGAAGGCCTAAACGCTGCGCGGGTAATATTAATAAAACGTTGTGCGTTGAGATTGAAGTGGTTGATTAAAAAAATTATCAAAAAAAGTTGCTTTCATACCTGTTCAAAAATCTTGCGGCCAAAACGAAAATTAATTTTCTTCGAATGTGATTTTAAATATTTTACCATTTAGAAATAGATCAGGGTTTGCATTGAGTTATCTTTGCAAAATAATTTTATAAGATGTTAGATACTATTGAATCAGCCATTAATGATATAAAAAATGGCAAACTTGTAATTGTGGTGGACGACGAGGAACGCGAAAATGAAGGGGATTTTATCACTTCCGCAAAAAATGTAACGCCGGAAATCATAAATTTTATGAGCAAAATCGGCCGTGGCCTCATATGTGCGCCACTTTCAGAAAAAAGATGCGATGAACTAAAATTGGACCTTATGGTCAATGATAATACAGCACTTCATGAAACGCCTTTTACTGTGAGTGTTGATCTGCTGGATAATGGATGTACTACAGGAATATCAGCACATGACCGGGCGAAAACGGTACAGGCACTGATTGATCCGAAAACAAAACCAGAAAATTTGGGCCGCCCCGGGCATATTTTCCCATTGAGAGCTAAGAATGGCGGCGTGCTCAGAAGAACCGGGCATACCGAAGCCACAATAGATCTGGCGAAGCTTGCCGGTCATGGAGATGGCGGAGTTTTAGTAGAAATTATGAATGAGGATGGCTCTATGGCGCGTTTGCCTGAACTGCGCGTTATTGCAAAACAACATGATCTAAAACTTATTTCAATAAAAGATCTGATTGCATACCGCCTAAAAATGGAAACTCTTGTGAAAGAAGATGTAAGGGTTAAAATGCCTACAAAATATGGCATGTTTGAATTAATTGCTTACAAGCAAATTAACACGGGCGAAGAACACATGGCACTTAAAAAAGGCAGTTGGGAAAAAGATGAGCCTGTGCTGGTAAGGGTGCATTCCAGTTGCATGACGGGTGATATTTTAGGATCCTTAAGATGCGATTGCGGTGATCAGTTGCATGCTGCAATGAAAATGGTAGAGGCGGAAGGAAGGGGCGTAGTACTTTATATGAATCAGGAAGGACGTGGCATTGGATTACTCAATAAATTAAAAGCTTACAAACTTCAGGAAGAGGGATTGGATACCGTAGAGGCTAATCTCAAATTAGGATTTGGGATGGATGAAAGAGATTATGGAGTAGGTGCGCAAATATTAAGAGAACTTGGTATTTCCAAAATTAAACTCATCAGTAATAATCCAAGAAAAAGAGCTGGGCTTTTAGGTTACGGCCTTGAAATTGTCGAAAATATTCCTATCGAAATAAAGTCAAATTCCCACAACGAAAAATACCTGATGACGAAGAGGGATAAATTAGGGCATAATATTTTGCAAACGGGCAAAATTTAATGCGGGCCTGAAAAAATCTTTATTTTTTTGACGTCGTATCTGCAATTACTTTTCGGGGAATTTTCTTTCTTGCGTTTGTAAAGAATTCAGTAAAGGTGTCAAATTCTTTGCGGTAAGAAAGTTGAACTCCAGTTCGGTTCCGTCGCGTCACTCCTGAAATATCGCCGAGGTCGGCGTCGCTACGGTTAAATCCAATTACGCGCAATCTTCCGTCCGGCGAAATCAAATATTCAAATGACACATCGGGCGAGAAAAGGAAATTTGAATTTGAATTGGTAGAACTTTGTACCAACTTGTAGTCTACATTTCCTCCAAAATTTACAAGAAGCCTGTTTTTTAAAAAGGTGGTTTTAACTCCAAAATTTCCAACATTCTGAATTTCCTTTTGTGTAACACCTTTTTGAAAATTGAAGTCTGCTGTATTAATATTTGTATACAGGTTAACGGTATGTGTGTTCAATAATTTTTGAAGCCATGAATTAAGAGAACTTGAAAGGGTTGCCGATAATAATTGCCCAACGCTTCGTGTTACAAAATTCGCCGTGTTGTTACTGGTAATTAATCCCTGCTGGTTGTTCATGAAAGTATTAAAAAGCAATAACGAAGTTACCTGCCTGTTCAATTCATTTTGGTCAGACTGGTACGTTTTCAAATATTCATTCGCAATTGGATCAGACTTCAATGGGTTATCAAAAGGAAATTGAAATTCAAAAGATGGCTCCGGCGTTTTTAAAGTTCCTCTTAATTTAAAAATAATATCCACATCTCCTTTTGAAGAAGCTGAATGAATAGAACTCGTCGGGATGCTGCTGAGATCGACGTTTTGCGCTCTGTAAATGGCATCAATATTTAAGTTAGCAAGGTAAGGATCGCCCTGCCATTCTATAAAACCTTGTTGTAAATTAAATGGCGTTTTTAGAAAAGTTTGAAAGTTAAATGTGTATTCTCCCTGTTGTACTTCATACCTTCCGCGGATCGTGAGCGGATCCTGGGTTCCCGCCGTTATATTGAGTTTTCCATCACCCTGCGCCTTTATCACATCGCCAGTTGTTTCGTCAAGTATCACGTCAATTTTTGCAAATGGATTTGCAGTAATGGTCATATCCACCTTTATATTCGAATTCTCCCTGGAAGTAAGATCAGCCTTCATTTCACGGCCAAATTTTATAAACTCAATATAATCGAGAGATCCCGTTTCAGCCGTTTCGCCCGTTGGCAAATAGATATGGCTGCTATCGGTTGGTTCACCAACTATATTCATTTTCATATCTGTTACAAATCCATTTAGTGATAATTCTGCCTTACCTATCAGGTTGCCGTAAAACTGTTTATTATCACGGGCAGTAGTATTCAATAAAATAAATTTTGAAGTACCATCAATTTTAGTATCAGTTTTTAAATGAAGTTCATTAAAGAAGAAATTATTAAAAAAGCTATGGTATAATTTTCCACTTACGGTGGCTGTATTGTTTAGTGTATCCCTTATCGTTATGGTTCCAAAATCAATTTCATCGGGATTAAATTTTATCAGCGTTCCATTATCAAAAGTATAACGGCATCGTGTGTAAATTACTGTCATTGCAGTACTGTCTAACTTTACACTTCCGGTAAGTTTCGTATCCGCGGCTGTACCGGAAACATTGAGAACGCCTGTTGCCTTTCCTGAAATACCGGTAAATATATTTCCAAGATAATTTTGCAAAATATGTATTCCGGAATGGTTAAGAACAATATTGCCGTTGATTTGATTGCCACTTGAATCCCTGGGTAAATAATTAAAATCGCCTTTAAAATTGTACAAATCATTATCAGATATCGCATGAATTTTTACACTTCCAGGGCCGGCGAGATATTCTCCTGTAGTAGATAATACGCCGATAGAATCATCTTCAAAACGAAATTGTTCAGTCCTTGTATCGAACTCAACGGCGAGTTTACCAAAAGGATCATTGATACGCACGTGACCGCTCATTAATCCGTTTAATTTCACCTCTTTTGTAAAGAAAGGAGTGAAGTCACCTATTACAAGATTTTTAAGTCCTACTACCACATCGTTACTGGAGCCAATTGCTGAGGGCTCCGTAGAAACTAAAATTTGCTGGCCGTTTTGAGAAAATTTGATGTTGCTTGCCATAAGCATGTTCTTATTTAGCTCAAGTTCGCCACCTTGTTCTATGCTCCATTTTTTTCCGTTGATTGCAAAGGATGAAGGATTGAA
>JBDTKB010000246.1:0-2748 GCA_039935555.1 Ginsengibacter sp.
AATCTGGCGAACAGCCAATAATTCCTGTATCGCATGTTTTTTTCTCAAAATAAAGTCGGTTTCAACCATGGATTTTTTTTGGGAGCTAAAACTGATAAATAATTTTTCAAACACTAAGGCGGTTTTCACAAAATCTTATCTTCGTTATTAAATGGCGAAATATTTAATAATTGGGCTTGGTAATCCCGGGTTAGAATATGAACATACCCGGCACAACATTGGGTTTGATGTGATAGACGCTTTTGTAGCTAAGCATGGCGGAAATTTTAAGCCGGGGAGGTTAGCTGAAATTGCTGAAATAAAATATAAATCTAAAATCTTCGTTTGTATAAAACCAGTAACATTTATGAATTTGAGTGGCAAGGCAATGAAATACTGGCTTGATAAAGAAAAGATATTGGTTGAAAACTCATTGACAATTGTTGACGACCTGGCACTACCGTTAGAAAAATTGCGTTTACGCAAGAGTGGGACAGATGCAGGTCACAACGGTCTTGGGAATATACAGGAAGTTTTAGGAACAGATGCGTACCCGAAACTTCGTTTTGGAATAGGCAATAATTTTCCCAAAGGCATGCAGGTATCGTTTGTGCTCAGCCGGTGGTTTCCGGAGGAAATGCCCGTTGTGAGAACTAAAATTGAAAAATGTATAGAAGTTATTGAGAATTTCGCAAACATTGGTATTGATAGAACAATGAACACAATAAATAGTATTACTTTTAAGTCAGAAGCTGCAGGTTAGTTATATTTTTTTTTAATTTGTTTTTTTATACTTTCGCCTTCAGACTTCTGAAACCCTAATAATAAACCTGCTTAAATATGAAAATTTTTTGTATCGGAAGGAACTATGCAAATCATGCAAAGGAATTAGGTAATGATGTACCTGATGAGCCAGTAATTTTCATGAAGCCTAAAAGCGCTCTTGTTCAAAATCAAACGCCTTTTTATTATCCTGAGTTTACTAATGAATTACATTTTGAATGCGAATTAGTTGTTCGTGTAAGTAAAAATGGAAAATACATACAGGAAAAGCATGCATCTAATTATTATAATGCCATAACTGTTGGCATTGATTTTACCGCGCGTGATATACAAAATCAGTTAAAAGAAAAGAGTCTGCCATGGGAAAAAGCAAAAGCTTTTGATAACTCCGCTGCGGTTGGAACGTTTGTTGATATTACTCCTGCTCTAAATAAAAAGAATATTAATTTTTCATTCGCGAAAAATAAGGAAGTCGTTCAAAAGGCAAATTCCAGCGAAATGATATTTTCTATCGATCAGATTATCGCTGATATATCCAACTATTTTTCATTAAATATCGGTGATCTGATTTTTACAGGTACTCCTGCCGGAGTTGGTGAATGTATGGTTGGCGATGTGTTAGAAGCTTACATGGAAAATAACTGCTTGCTGGCTCTTGAAATTAAATAACACAAGGCTGTTCTATTTTGAATGATTCTCTTTCAAAAAAATCCCTCTCTATTTTTTGTTGATTTTTTGTGATAGGCCATTGTGGCTGTATTGATCTTTTCTTCTGCAACACAGTCTGCAATGAAAAGGACTTTTTTTGCAAAAGAAATTAACTACTTGTTGAATAATGATTTCTGGCTAAAAAAAATCTCCCTCCCGAGGAATCGGGAGGGATCTCTTTAACCCTTAAAACAACCAACAAGAAATTATGTTGATTATGTTTACAATTACTTTTATATACGATTATTTATAATAAACGGATTTACAATACTATGATAATGCAAGGTCGAGAACCTGTTGCATCGTCTTCACATAATTCACTTTCAGTCCTTTTATAAAATTTGGATTTATTTCATCCACATCTTTTTCATTTTGCACACACATAATAATTTCTCTGAGGCCTGCCCTTTTCGCGGCAAGCACTTTTTCTTTAATACCTCCAACTGGTAGCACCTGGCCTCGAAGTGTAATCTCGCCGGTCATGGCTAAATAAGGTTTTACTTTTCGCCCGGTAAATGAAGAGGCAAGTGCGGTCATTAAAGTAATTCCTGCACTAGGGCCATCTTTAGGAACAGCGCCCTCCGGCACATGTATGTGCACGTTTTTCTTATAAAAAAGTTCGGGATCAATGCCATATTTTTTTGCGTTAGCCTGTAAATAAGTCATCGCTGTGCTGGCACTTTCTTTCATCACATTTCCAAGGTTTCCCGTTAGTTTCAGTTCTCCTTTTCCATTATCGCTCGTGGTAGTCTCAATAAAGAGAATGTCGCCGCCAACATAAGTCCAGGCGAGCCCAACAGCCACGCCAGCCATGTTTGCCGTCTTATACATTTCATTGCTGAATCTTGATCTTCCTAATATTTTTTGAATATCTCCCAGGCTAAGCGTCGGTTTCAGTTTTCCTTTCTCCGCATAAGTTCTCGCTAAGTTGCGCATCACACTGGCAAGTTGCCGGTCAAGATCACGTACGCCACTTTCTCTCGTATAGTCCGCGATTATTTTTTCAATAACTGTATCGCTTATTTTAAACGGCACGCCTTTCAATCCATGAGCATCCTTTTGTTTGGGAATTAAATGGCGCTTGGCAATTTCAATTTTTTCTTCAATAGCATAGCCGCTCAGGTCAATAATTTCAAGCCTGTCGCGCAATGCGGGTTGAATATTTTGCAGATTATTTGCGGTAGCAATAAATAAAACTTTACTTAGATCGTATTCCATTTCTAAGTAATTATCATAAAAATTATTATTTTGTTCGGGATCGAGTACTTCAAGTAAAGC
>JBDTKB010000247.1:0-6162 GCA_039935555.1 Ginsengibacter sp.
CAACATTCCAGGCGCTTATGATCATGCGCCGGCTATCGGGATTTGTTTTTAATTGGTGAATTAATTCAGAAACCTGGTCAATAACTTTTCCATCCACGCCTTGCCAGCTTCGCCATTGTTTACCGTACACCGGACCTAAGTTACCATTTGCATCCGCCCATTCGTCCCAAATTTTTACGCCGTTTTCTTTAAGATAGTTGATATTAGTTTCGCCCTTTAAAAACCACAATAGTTCATAAATAATGCTTTTCAAATGCAACTTTTTTGTGGTAACTAATGGAAATCCTTTTTGCAGATCAAACCGCATTTGGTAACCAAATAAACTTCGGGTGCCCGTTCCCGTACGGTCACTTTTGTTAGCGCCGTCATTAATTATTTTTCGTAAGAGTTGAAGATATTGCTCCATCGGTGCAAGTTAATTAGTCTGAACTTAAATTTTACCTCGCTTATACATTTTGAGGAAAATATTTGAAAAGCTCCTTAAACTTATGCGCTTCACTCATCTTAAAAATTGCCTTTTAAATGCTGAATATATAATTAAATGATGAAGGGCTGCGGGATGGCAGCGATATCTTTTAGCGTTAGCTAAAAATAAAGCGAACAGCCCGATCCACAGCTCAATATGGAACAGAAAGATGCCAGCCCCAAAACTTCTTCGTACACATGCAAACTTATAAAACCTTAAACTGTCTTATCTTTGCAGGTCAATTTTTGGAACATGAGCAGAAAAGGTAAGGTTTTAATGGCAATGAGCGGCGGTATAGATAGTACTGTGGCCGCTCTTATGCTTCATCATGAAGGGTATGACGTTGTTGGCATTACAATGAAAACCTGGGATTATGCCGCAAGCAATGGTAATAATAGTAAGGAAACCGGCTGCTGTAACCTGGATAGTTTCAATGATGCGCGTGCTGCCGCCGTTCAGCATAATTTTCCACATTTTATTTTAGATATCAGGGATGAATTTGGAGATTTTGTAATTGATAATTTTGTTGAAGAATATATTGCTGGCCGCACGCCAAACCCATGTGTGATGTGCAATACACACATAAAGTGGCGCGCCTTGCTGAAAAGAGCAAATGCACTGGATTGCGATTACATTGCGACGGGCCATTATGCACAAATTCACAAGCACACAAATGACCGCTATTTTATAAGGAAAGGTATTGATGAAACGAAAGATCAGAGTTATGTTTTATGGGGATTACAGCAGGATTTACTGAGCCGCACTTTGCTTCCTTTAGGAACGTACCGCAAAACAGAAATCAGGCAAATTGCCCACGATTTCGGATACCCCGAACTGGCCAAAAAAAATGAGAGTTATGAAATCTGTTTTGTGCCGGATAATGACTACAGGGGGTTTTTAAAAAGAAAGGTTGAAGGTCTGGAAGAAAAAGTTTCAGGCGGCTTTTTTGTAGACCAATCTGGTAAAATATTAGGCCCCCACAAAGGCTATCCATTTTATACCGTCGGGCAACGAAAGGGATTAGATATTGCTTTAGGTAAACCAGCTTTTGTTACAAAAATAATTCCTGAAACCAATACGATTGTGCTGGGCAGTGAAGAAGATCTCAACAACAACAATATGCAGGTAAATGGCCTTAACTGGATCAAATACGATGGTGTAACTGATGGTATGGAGGTCGTGACAAAAATCAGGTATAAAGATAAAGGTGCATTATCCAATCTTTTTTTATACGAAAAGGGCGTAAATGTCCGTTTCTATGAAAACGTGAAGGGAATTGCCCCCGGGCAAAGTGCTGTATTTTATGAAGGAGATGATGTGATAGGTGGCGGAATAATTCAAAGGCAACCTATTATTTAAGAAAGCCGGTTAAGAATTTAATCAAACCCGCAATTTTTATCGTTTCGTTTATTTTTTTGCAGCACTTGTCAAATACATTTTAATCATTTAGGTATGTATAAATATTTTGCAGGCTTGATTTTTATTTCTCTTTTTTTTATTTCGTGTAAAAAAGAAAACGAGCATTTCGTAACTGCATCTGTAAATGATTATTTCCCCATGCAGGTTGGAAAATATGTTACCTACAAACTTGATTCAACCATCTTCCTTCCTTTCGGATCGAGAGACACTATTGTTAGCTACCAGGTTCAGGATCGTGTTGATGCCCAAATAACTGACAACCTCGGCAGGCCTGCATATCGCGTTATACGTTACATAAGAAAAGACAGCTCAAAAGACTGGTCACCCAATAATACTTTTATGGTGGCACCTACAGAAAATTCGATAGAGTATGTTGAAAACAATCTCAGGTTCTTAAAACTTGAAGCGCCAATCAAACAGGATTTTTCATGGAAAGGAAACTCTTATATCGATACTTATTCAATCAACTCTGACCTTAAATATCTTGATGATTGGGATTATATTTATGACAGTATAGGCGTGCCACTTACCATAAATGCGCTTACAATTGACAGCACGGTAAAAGTTGCAGAAAGAGATGAGTTTCTTGGCGACGACCCCTCAAACCCAGCTACGGTTTATGCTGAAAAAACCTTTTCTGTTGAAAAATATGGCAAGGGAATTGGCATAATTTATCGCGAGTTTTTGCATTGGGAATACCAGGGCCCACAACCCGGCGTTCCTGGATATTACAGCGGTTATGGAGTAAAGCTTAGTATTTTGGATCATAATTAAATTGAATAATAGTTAGGCTCAAATGTGTTAATACCGCGCATCAATTTTTTTTATGAAAAATGCCTGTTTTTTAATAGCAGTTTTGGCGCTAATTACGCTTAATACCTCCGCTCAATTCAAAAAATATATTGTTCGCTTTAAGGATAAATCCGGAACTCCCTTCGCAATAAATAACCCTTCGGCATTTTTATCATCGCGGGCCATTTTAAGAAGGACCAGAGAAAATATTTCAATTGATGGAACTGATCTGCCAATAACTCCGCGTTATATTGATAGTGTTCGTCTATCCGGCAACGTTACTATCCTTAACAAATCGAAATGGCTTAACCAGGTTTGCATACAAACTACCGATAGCGCGGCTCTTTTAAAGATCAGCAACATGCCTTTTGTAATAGCGGCACAACCTCTCATGCAGCCCGCACGTATTGAAGCTCCAGTTAACAATAAATTTAATGAAGAAACTAATTCCATCGACGGAGCACAATCTGTTTCAAATATTTTGGGGTTTTACAATTACGGAAATTCATTTGCCCAGGTACATATACATGAGGGCGAATATCTTCATGATAAAGGTTTTCGCGGTGAAGGAATGTCAATTGCTATTTTGGATGCGGGGTTTTATCACTATTTAAGTTTGCCGGCATTTGACAGCGTTAATAATAATAACCAGGTAAAAGAAACTTATAATTTTGTCACTAACGATGCAAGCGTAAACGAAGATTATTTTCACGGTATGGAATGCTTTTCAATAATGGCCGGCAATATTCCGGGACAACTTGTAGGCACCAGCCCTAAGGCGAATTATTATTTATACGTTAGCGAAGATGTAAGCAGCGAGTCACCCGTTGAAGAGCAAAACTGGGCAGCGGCTGCAGAACGTGCAGACAGCATTGGCATAGATGTTATTTCCACTTCGCTCGGATATAACCAGTTTGATAACCCCATTTTCAATAACACCTATGCTGACTTAAATGGACATACAACACTAATTGCAAACGCTGCAGGATTTGCGGCAAAAAAAGGTATGATCGTGGTAGTTGCTGCGGGAAATGAAGGTGCCAATTCGTGGCACTATATTACAACACCGGCTGACGCGGATAGTATTTTGGCTGTGGGAGCCGTAGACGCTTCAGGAAATGTAGCCAGTTTTAGCAGCTATGGCCCATCAAGTGATGGAAGAGTAAAGCCGGAAATAGCCTCGGTAGGTAAGGGAACTGCATTGGTTTCTCCCGGTGGCGCAATTGTGTACGGAAATGGAACCTCATTCGCAACGCCAAACGTTGCCGGACTTATAACGTGCTTGTGGCAAGCTTTTCCGGATTTTACCAATATGGAAATTATAAAGGAGGTTGAAAAAAGCAGTAGCATTTACAATGCTCCGGATAATAGAATTGGTTATGGAATTCCAAATTTTAGAATTGCCTTTGACGATCTCGTAAAACAACGGGCTTTGAAAAATATAAACAATATTTTAGGTGATGATTGGATTAAAGTATTTCCGAATCCTTTTGTCACCAGTTTCAGCGTGGCAATAAAACCACTGAACACAGCCGCAGGAACGTTTCATTTATACGATGCATCTGGAAAATTATTGGTTAAAAAGTATGTTTCATTGCAAGCGGGTCAAAATCAACTAATATATTTTGATAACCTGCAGGCCCTAGGCAAAGGGCTTTACATTCTTAAGTTTAGCGATGGGCAAATTAAAAAAACTTTAAAGATGCTGGTCAATTAAGATGCTATGAAAATTCAAATAGCGCGGCAAACAAAGTATCAGCCTGTATTTCATATCCTTTCAAATAGCTCATCTTCACTAATTTTAATGGAAGATTTTGTTCAATGAAAGAAACATTTTCTTCATTTTCCTTTTTGAATACGGAACAGGTAATATATAACAAGTAGCCATTTTTCTTTAACTGAGGAATGGCATTTTCTATGATATTTCTTTGCAAGGAAACATCCTTGATTATTTCTTTTCTATTGAAAAAAGCAAGTTGCTCCGGCGTCCGCGCCCAGGTACCGGAACCTGTACAAGGCACGTCGGCAATAATAATATCAAATGATTTGTCGGAATTTGGAAAAGGTTGTTCCAAATCTGCAAGTACCGAAACGTAATTTGTAATGCCCGCTTTGGCAAAACGCCTCTCCAGGTTTTCCAGGATATTTTTTCGTTTATCGCTTACCGTTATATTTATTTTTTTAAAAAGATCAAATGCAAGAATTGATTTTCCGCCTGCACCGGCGCAGCAATCCCAAATTTTTTTTTCTTCGCTCAACACTTTAATTGCCGGCGAAAGCAGGTTGAATGTTTTTTGGGAATTGATGTCCTGAACCACCGCTTCCTTGTCTATGTCGATTATGCTATTTACTTTTTCATTATTCCTAAATGCAAGACAATTTCCATTTATTTCTTCAAAGGCTAAATCGGCCTTTTTAATTTTATCAATTACACTTGCCTTAAATCCGGGACGGATTCTTATGAACAATTTCGGCTGGTTCAAAAAGGAAATACCAAATTTTTGAAAATCAATTTCATCACTTAATTCCGATCTAAAGTGAAACACTTTATTTAAATCAAAATCCGCCTTCGCAATTTCAACCTTTTCATTTATTGGCAATTGAATTGAAGCATCCCAATCGGGTTTATAAAAGTTAAGAATCGGCGAGGTAGTTGTTTCACAAAGAAAATAAGCCAGTAAAAACGTCTCCTTAAATTTTTTTTCACTACTAACGCCTTCGATTACACGAAAATAATTGTAACACAAGGATGTGATTATTTTCCGGTCCCTTGAGCCATGTTTTTTGTTTGAAGAAAAGTAATTTTTTAAGTACAGGTGAAAAGGCTGAGTACCTTTAAAAGCCGAAATTATTGCTTCAGCATATTGAAAATATCTTTCAAAATGATTGGATTTAGCTGATGAAGGAGCTACAGATTGACCCGTGTCCATTGGATTTCAAATTAAGTAATCAGTGCATTATAACTCAAGCAAAGCCTTTACGGGATCCTTGCCAAAAAGAAGCTGGGCGGGATTCTCAAGCATTTCTTTTACCCGAACCAGGAAGCTCACCGATTCCCGGCCATCAATTATGCGATGGTCGTAACTCACTGCCAGGTACATCATTGGCCTTATAACAATTTGGCCTTTCATTACCACAGGGCGTTCGACAATATTGTGCATTCCTAAAATTGCGCTTTGAGGAATATTTATGATTGGCGTACTCATTAACGATCCGAAAATTCCTCCGTTAGTAATTGTAAAAGTACCTCCGGTCATTTCTTCAATCGTGAGCTTACTCTCTTTTGCTTTTGTTGCCAATTGAACCACCTCTTTTTCAATCTCAGCCATGCTAAGGCTTTCGGCATTTCTTATCACGGGCACCACTAATCCTTTAGGTGAAGAAACTGCGATCGAAATGTCGCAAAACTCATGGTAAACGATATTATCACCATCTATTCCTGCGTTTACAGAGGGCCATTCTTGTAATGCAAAACAGCATGCTTT
>JBDTKB010000248.1:0-3734 GCA_039935555.1 Ginsengibacter sp.
CGCACATCAGATTATTGCACATCGATTGCGTCAATGATTCAGGCGCCTGTTTTTCACGTAAACGGAGATGATGTGGAAGCTGTAGTTAAGGTTTCACAATTAGCCATGTTGTACCGCCAGGAGTTTAATAGTGATATTTTTGTAGATATGGTTTGTTACCGCCGGCACGGCCACAATGAAGGTGACGATCCAAAATTTACACAGCCAGGTTTATATTCCTTGATTGACAAACATCCAAATCCGCGGGAGGTTTATGTAAAATGGTTAGCGGTGCACGGCGATGATGCTACAGCTGAACTGGCAAAAGAAATGGAAAAGAAATTCTGGAGTGATTTGCAGGAACGCCTGGATGAAATCAAACAACATCCACTTCCTTACAATTATCAAACTCCTGAACTTTGGTGGCAGAATTTGAGAAAGGCTTCGCCGGCAGATTTTGATTCCTCGCCTGTTACTGCAATATCAAAAGAAGAAGTTGGAAAGCTTTTTAACGCAATAATGAATTTACCGGAAGGCTTTGCTCCCTTACGAAAGGTTGAAAAAATCCTACAGGATAAAGTAAAGCTCTATAAAGAAGAAGGTAAACTTGATTGGGCAACGGGCGAATTATTGTCTTACGCCAGCATTTTACAGGATGGAAAAGATGTTAGAATGAGCGGTCAGGATGTAAAAAGAGGAACTTTTAGCCACAGGCATGCGATATTAAGAGATGAAAATACAGATGAGTACTATAACCGGCTTAGCCATCTTGGTGGCAAGCAAGGTCATTTCAGAATTTATAATTCTTTATTAAGTGAATATGCGGTTCTCGGTTTTGAATATGGCTATGCCATGGCAAATCCAAATGCCCTCGTTATTTGGGAAGCACAATTTGGAGATTTTGCAAACGGAGCGCAAACAATTACGGATCAGTTTATTTCATGTTCAGAACAAAAATGGAGAAGGATGAATGGTGTTGTTCTTTTGCTTCCTCATGGCTATGAAGGACAAGGCGCCGAACATAGTAGTGGCCGGATGGAACGCTTTTTACAAATGTGCGCTGAACTGAACATGGTGATCACGAATATTACTACGGCAGCAAACTTATTTCATTGCTTTAGAAGGCAAATTTCCTGGCCTTTCCGCAAGCCGTTGATTAATTTTTCTCCGAAGGCAAATCTCCGGCATCCAAAAAGTTATAGCGCAATTGCTGAATTTACTTCCGGGGGTTTCAAAGAAATTATTGATGATTCATCGGTCACTGATACCGCAAAAATCACAAAGGTTTTGTTATGCTCCGGCAAATTTTATTTTGATCTTTTGGAAAAAAAGGAAAATGATAAAAGGGGTGATGTTGCTATAGTGCGGCTCGAGCAAATTTATCCATTGCCGCAGGTACAACTGGAAAAGTTATATAAAAAATATAGCAAAGCAATTTGGTATTGGGCACAGGAAGAACCGTTGAATATGGGCGCTGCGTCTTTTCTAAGAATGAACCTTTCTTCAATAAATTTTGGTGTCATCAGCAGGCCGGCCAGTGCTGCCACCGCATCAGGTTTTTCCAAGGTTCATGCTCTTGAGCAGGCAGAAATTATTGAAACAGCTTTTTCTTTATAATACGGACTTTGCTTGTGTATTTCTCATTTTAGCTTAGGTTTGTAGTACTTAAAAAATATAAATGGCGATAGAAATTAAAGTGCCTTCTGTGGGCGAAAGCATTAGTGAAGTAACACTTACAAAGTGGATAAAAAAGGAAGGCGATTGGGTTGACAGAGATGAAGTGATCGCAGAATTGGAAAGTGAAAAGGCGACTTTTGAAATCAATGCGGAGAAGGCTGGAATTTTACATACAGTAGCAAAAGAAAATGATACCCTGAAAATAGGAGATGTTGCTTGCACCATTGATGATTCGGCTGAAAAACCTGCCGGTAATCCTGACGCGGAAAAGAAAAATTTAAAAACAGGCGATTCCAAGGCAGTATCAAATGACGCAGATAAAAAGCAAGACTCATCCAAAGAAAAAAAAGAAGACGATTCAAACGAAAGAAAAGATATAAAGGCAACGCCTATTGCCGCGGCAATTCTTGCAGATAAAAAAGTGGATGTAAATAAAGTAACGCCCAGCGGCAGCAATGGCAGAATAATGAAGCATGACGTGTTGGAAGCGCTTTCTCATCCTGGCCGCTCTGTTGGTAAAGAGCTTTTTGGCAGAAATGAGAAAGTTGAAAAAATGAGCAATCTGCGCAGAACTATAAGCAGGCGGCTTGTTGAGGCAAAAAATACTACCGCAATGCTCACCACTTTTAATGAAGTGGATATGAGTGCCATCATGGAGTTAAGAACGAAGTATAAAGAAGTTTTCAAAAAGCATCATGAAGTGAACCTTGGATTCATGAGCTTTTTTACAAAAGCATGCTGTTTTGCATTACAAGAATGGCCCTCTGTAAACGCAGGAATAGATGGTGATAATATCGTTTACCATGAATTTTGCGACATTTCGATCGCAGTTTCTTCACCTAAAGGATTAGTGGTGCCCGTGATAAGAAATGCTGAAAGCCTTAGCATGGCTGAGATTGAAAAAGAGGTGGTACAATTAGCAACAAAAGCAAAAGAGAGTAAGCTCACGATTGAAGAAATGACCGGAGGTACTTTTACTATTACTAATGGAGGAATTTTCGGATCGTTAATGAGTACGCCAATCATCAATATTCCGCAAAGTGCAATTTTAGGAATGCACAATATTGTCGAGCGTCCTGTGGTAGTTAAAGGACAAATTGTTATAAGGCCAATGATGTTCCTGGCAGTGAGCTATGACCATCGCATAATTGATGGCAGGGAGTCTGTGAGTTTCCTTGTTCGGGTAAAAGAAATGCTTGAGAATCCCGCCCAGCTTCTTTTTGGCAAGGATCCCGTAAAAGCTTTGCTTGAGTTATAATGCACCGACTACCTAATTTAAAATCCAATGGCAACGGGTCAATCTGTAACTCTTTCATCAGCTAAATCCAATCATTTTGAAAGATATTTTCAATATGCTGAAGCAATAATTTCAGCTTTTAAAGGTAATCAGCCATTTCACTTGTATTTAAAGAATTACTTTTCTTCAAACAAAAAACATGGCTCAAGGGACCGGAAAATAATTACATCCTTGTGTTATAATTATTTTCGTGTAATCGGTGGCGTTAGTAGTGAAAAAAATTTTAAAGAGACATTTTTGTTGGCTTATTTTCTTTGTGAAACAACTACCTCGCCGATTCTTAACTTTTACAAACCCGATTGGGATGCTTCAATTCAATTGCCAATAAATGAAAAGGTTGAAATTGCGCAGGCGGATTTTGATTTAAATAAAGTGTTTCATTTCGGATCTGAATTAAGTGATGAAATTGATCTTCAAAAATTTGGTATTTCCTTTTTGAACCAGCCGAAATTGTTCATAAGAATCCGTCCCGGATTTAAGGCAAGTGTAATTGATAAAATTAAAAAGGCCGATTTAGCCTTTGAAGAAATAAATGGGAATTGTCTTGCATTTAGGAATAATGAAAAAGTAAATAGCGTAATTGACATAGATAAGGAAGCGGTGGTTCAGGACATTAATTCCCAAAAAACATTCAACCTGCTTTCGCCGGCAATTAAAGTGTTGAGCGAAGTAAAAACAATTTGGGATTGCTGCGCCGGTGCAGGCGGAAAATCAATTCTTGCATTTGATCTCTTTAAAAAAGTAAATATAACGGTAAGCGATAAACGAAAAAATATCCTCG
>JBDTKB010000249.1:0-14805 GCA_039935555.1 Ginsengibacter sp.
TTTCATCATTTTATAAATGAATATCAAAAGTTGGGGATGATTACCCTACACCCTGCAAAAACAATGATTGGCATTTCCAACGGTAAAAAAAGAATTGCATGGATTACTCAATTAGGAAAAAATTTTATTCATATCGTTTTTCCATTTAAAAAATCCTATCCCGATAATTTATGTTTTCAAAAAATAGCGCAGGTACCTGGAGATACCAATCAATTCAATCATCATTTTCGAATGCTGTATACTGAAGACGTAAATGATGAAGTAATTTCTTTTATGAAAATAGCGATGGATGAAGACTGATTAGTTTAATTAAAAGCAACTTTTATTGACGTCATTATTTACCACTCACCTCTTTTTAATTTTGAAGGTATGTTGTAATATTTGTTCTTATAAACATGAATGAAGGATGCCGACATTAAAACAAGCGAAGCAACAATTGCCACCCACGAAATATCTTTAAATTGATACCATTGCCGCACAGCAATGCCTATAAATGCCCAAATACCAACCAAAGAAGCTTCACGCATGTTTCGCATTTTAATTAAAAGAAGGTAAATAAAACATGCAACGATGATAAGGGTAATTGTCCAGATGTTTTCATTCATGCCAAATCGCGTCCAGCCAATTGCAGTAAGCCACGCCGAGATGCAAGCAATTGTTGCAACCATTATCCAGCCGAGGTAAAAAGTTACAGGCCACCACACAAAAAATATTTCGCGCACAGGTACGTCATCCAATTCAAGCCCAAGATTGATGGTTAAAATTATAAGGCTTATTAATAGGAGAACGATGCATATAACGGACAAGCCTAGTTGCTCATTTAACCAGCAATATATCCAGCATGCATTGGCAACATTGCTTACAATAAACCAAACCCCGGTGCGCTCAATATATTTCTTAGGATCATCGTTTTTTAGCAATATCCATTGATAAATAACAAAACAAATAGCCAGTAAAAATATGAGGCTCCAAATTATAAACGTGTAACCCGCAGGTGCAAAAAGCGTATCATATTTGTGGCTTATATCCCCAACATTTTTACTTGAAAAAAAACCTGTGGCGCCGGCAAAATTTGCAAGGAGCATAACCACCAACGCAATTGAATTAAAAATAACAAGGGCCGAAGTTTTTTTCTTCATTTTTTTTGCTTTAGACCCTAACGCAGGTTATTGCCGATTGTTCGGTTATAGTTTTTTATACGCTGCAATATATTTCTAATCCACTTTTAAAATGATCTTGCCGCGGGTATGTCCCTCTTCAATTAACTGTTGCGCTTCTGCTGCTTTTTCTAATGGTAAAATTTTAGAAATCACAGGATGAACCTTGCCGGAATCTATCAATTGGGCAATTTGTTCAAGATCTTCAGGGTCTGACTTGGCCATAAAACCAATTACTTTAATATCTTTTTCCTTTGCTTCTTCCTGGGTTTCAGGCGCAACCGTTGTTACTAAGGTGCCCCCTCTTTTTAATACTTTAAGAGACCGTTTTTGTGTATCACCACCAACGAGGTCAATTACCAAATCCAGATTTTTTAACTTCTCTTCAAATTTTACTTTTTTATAATCGAGCACTTTATCCGCGCCTAATTTTTTAACGAAAGCAACATTTGCTTTAGAAGTGGTACCAATAACGTAAGCGCCCTTCCAGTGGGCAAATTGCACCGCAAATGTTCCCACACCTCCTGAAGCCGCATGAATTAAAACTTTTTGACCGGGTTGCATATTTCCATGATCAAAGAGAGCCTGCCACGCCGTAAGGCCCGCAAGTGGCACTCCGGCTGCTTTTTCATGCCCTATACTTTTAGGTTTGGGACTGATAAGATTCGCTTTAACTACCACGTATTCTGCATAGGTTCCATTCTTTGTAGGATCAGGGCGGCCATAAACTTCGTCACCTTTTCTAAAAGTTTTTATGTCTGCGCCAACTTCTTCTATCTCACCAGAAAAATCCCATCCTGGAATTAGTGGCAACTTAACTGGAAACTTTCCCTTGCCATGGCCTGCCCGAATCTTCCAGTCTATAGGATTAACGCCAGACGCGAATACTTTTATCAATACTTCATCGGCCATAGGTTTGGGCTGCGGCACTTCTTCAAGTTTTAAAACTTCAGGTCCGCCAAATTCGTGAATTAATATCGCTTTCATAATAAGGATTTCGTTTGTTCAATAAAACACCTGCATGAATTGTGCCCGAATGAAAACTTTGTATACTGCATTAAAGCAATGTGAAGCAATAAAAGAATCAATTAATCTTAAATGCATGCGAAATTTTCAACCCAAAAAAATTAAACTAAAAAGGCATCAAATGCAAGAAGTATTTTTTTTATAGAATTTACCGTCCAATAATTTTGATCTATTTGACGTTTCTCAATGGTATATATCGTACGCCAATTTGAGTTTCGGCTTCATAAATAATTTATATTTGCCCGATGAATTTTAGTGAAAAGAAAAAAATACGTGTAGCCATATTGGACTTATACGAAGGAGTTGAAAACCAGGGCATGCGATGTATCCGTGAAATTATTAATCAATTTGGGGATACTAATCATCTAAATATTGACCTGCAGGAATTTGACGTTCGGTTAAAAAATGAAGTTCCTGATCTTTCTTTTGATGTTTATATAAGTACGGGCGGCCCCGGAAGCCCACTGGAGTCCGAAGGTTCTGAATGGGAAAATCATTATTTCGGGTGGCTTAATGCGGTAGAAAAATGGAATGACGATTTTACCAACATTCATAAGAAGTATGTTTTTTTTATTTGCCATTCATTCCAACTTGTTTGCCGCCATTGGAAACTAGCAAATGTGTGCGCAAGAAAATCTACCTCCTTTGGAGTGTTCCCAATTCATTTGCTGCCAGAAGGATTTGATGAGCCTGTTTTTGAAGGAATGGCTGATCCTTTCTATGCGGTTGACAGCCGTGATTTCCAGGTGATAGAACCACAAATGACTATTCTTCACAAAGGTGCTAAGATATTATGCATTGAAAAAGAAAGGCCGCACGTTCCTTTTGAGCGGGCTATAATGGGCATACGGTTTAACGATTATTTTATAGGAACCCAATTTCACCCTGAAGCAGACGCGATAGGTATGAGTATGTATTTGCAAACTGATCAAAAAAAGAAAACGGTTATCGAAAATCATGGATTTAAAAAATGGGAATCGATGATTGAACATCTCAATGATCCTGATAAAATAATGTGGACCAACGCTCATATACTTCCAAATTTCTTAAATATTGCCGCCGGGTTATATCAACCAGTTACTGTTTAATTGGTTCTTTTTGTTGTAAAGAATAATTTAATTTCTGCCAGCCTAAAATCAGCAGGTGCTTTTATTTTCTTACCTTTCGTTCTTTTTTCAGGCTAAAGTAAAATTCCATGATACCCAAACTCCGGGAACAATTTAATAACGATTTTACTAAAGAGAAATATGATGCTTTTTTAAAGGATCTTGATAGCCGGCATCCAGGCGCTACGGTATTTCGTGTTGCTGAAACGCCCATATTTGTTCCGAAAGAATTCACAAATAAAATGTTGGAAGCCTGTGAAGCAATTGTTGATTTTATAATAGCCCCGGGGTTTAAAAAGCTTACAGACCGCGCAATTCCTGGAGGCGAAAATGTGCCAAACGAAAATGATCACACTCATTTTATAGCCTTTGATTTTGGTGTTTGCGAAAACGACAACGGAGAGCTTGAACCACAGCTTGTGGAAATGCAGGGCTTTCCTTCCTTATTTGCTTTCCAGGTTTATTATCCGCAGGTGCTTGAAAAACATTTTTCAATTCCTGAAAATTTCAGCCATTATTTAAATGGATATAACGACGATACCTACCTGCAGTTATTAAAGGAGATAATATTGGGCAAGCATGAAGCCGAAAATGTTATTTTACTTGAGATAAAACCGCATGAGCAAAAAACGCGAATCGACTTTTATTGTACCAACGATTATTTACAAATACCTATTGTTTGTCTTACAGAATTAAAACAAGAAGGAAAGAAATTGTTTTATTATAATGGCGAAAAGAAGATTGAAGTAAAACGGATTTATAACCGCATCATTTTTGATGAGCTGTCAAATATAAAAAAAGATCTTGGCGAAGTGGTTGATATTACCCAGCCACTTGACGTGGAATGGGCCACGCACCCAAATTGGTTTTATAGAATAAGCAAATTCACTTTGCCTTTTATAGATCATCCTTATGTCCCAGAGACTTTTTTCCTCAATGAAGTGAAGCAACTGCCGGGCGATCTCGAAAATTTCGTTTTGAAGCCTTTATTTTCATTTGCCGGCCAGGGTGTAATTATAGATGTAACGAAGGAAGATATTGATGCGGTTGCTGATCCCGAAAACTGGATTTTACAAAGGAAAGTGAAATATGCCGATGTGATAAAAACTCCCAACGTTCCTGCTAAGGCTGAAATACGTCTCTTTTATTTTTGGAAAGATGGAATGGAAAGGCCAATAGGAGTTACTAACCTTGCAAGATTAAGTAAAGGAAAAATGATCGGCGTAAGGTACAATATGGATAAAGACTGGGTGGGCGGAAGTGTTAGTTATTTTGAAAACTGAACATTATTCTTTACAAATTGTATAACGTTTTTAGAAATAATGCTTCCAAATTAGCGGCGGTTTTTTATTTATCATGACATTTGAAATTTTATTTCAAAAATTTAAAATACCTATCTTCATTTTTTTTAATCTTGAGCAATCTTTTAATTATATATACTAACCTTTGGCTGAAATAAAGAAATATAGTGAGGAAGAATTAATACACCTATTGAAAAACAGGGATCAACCGGCCTTTGCATATTTATATGATAATTATTCTGCAGCGTTATTTGGAGTTATTTTTAAAATGCTTGAAGACCGGGAATTAGCTGAGGATGTTTTGCAGGAAGCATTCATAAAAATCTGGAATAATTTTTCGAATTACGATAGTTTGAAGGGCCGCCTTTTTACCTGGATGATGAACCTCACCAGAAATTTAACTATTGATACAATAAGAAGCAAGGGTTATAAAAAACAATCTAAAATCCAAAATTCAGAGAATAGCGTAGATAACATCAGTAACAACTCCAATACTGCCGAAAGCTTTGACGCGCTAGGAATAAGAAAACATTTAACCCTTCTCAAAAACGATCAAAAACAAATTATTGATCTAGCCTACTTTGGCGGATTTACACAGGAAGAAATATCTAATCAACTGGGTATTCCTTTAGGTACTGTGAAAACAAGAATGAGAACGGCAATCTTTGAGTTAAGAAAAGTATTAAGAAATTAAATTGAACAAGGAAGACATCATATCATCTGGTTTACTTGAGCTATACGCTCTGGGCCTTTCTTCGCCCGAAGAAACGCTGCAGGTGGAAGCCTGGGTAAAACATTTTCCTGAATTAAAAAAGGAAATTGAAGAGATTGAAATGTCGTTGGAAACGTACGCACAGTCTAATGCAATTGAACCTTCAGCGGAGGTAAAAAATAAAATATTTGCATCGATCTCCACGTCACAGCAAGGAAATATCAGGAGCATAGATGCTATTAAAAATAATACAGCCCAGGCGAAAATATACCGTATTCCTTCATCTTTTAAATTTGCCGCAGCCGCAGCAATAATTTTATTAATAGGAAGTATTGCATTTAATTATTTCTATTATTCAAAGTACCAGTCCCTTAATAGTGAACTACAGGTTGCACAAAATAAAATTGAGCAGGAACGCCAGGCTAACCTCGCAATGAAGACAGATATTAACGTGATGAGTGATAAAAATGCATTGCCGGTTGTTTTAAATGGTACGCCTCATGCCCCTGATGCATTGGCGAAAATATACTGGATGAAAAATACCGGCCAGGTATATGTTGATCCTTCTAACTTGCCTGCCACGCCGGAAGGAAAGCAATATCAACTTTGGGCTATTGTTGATGGTAAGCCGGTTGATGCAGGAATGATAACCACTGAAAAAGGCATATACCACATTCAAAAAATGAAATCTTTTGGGCACGCCCAGGCCTTTGCAATTACCCTGGAAAAAACCGGCGGTAGCTCTACTCCAACCATGGACGAAATGTATGTGATCGCTAAAATCTGATAGTGTCCTTCTTTTACCTAATTTTATTTTCATTATTTTTTTTAGGCAATAATTATTTAATACTTATTTAATTATTATTTGCGTATAAGCGCAACAGTTAGTAATCCTTTTTTTAAAAAAATTAAAACCTTTTGTTTCCATTCTGCGTAGATGATAGAAATTAAATTATAAAAACAAAAAAAATGAAAACGATTAAATTATTAGGATTATTTATTTTTTCAGCATTTATTTCAACAGCAACTTTTGCGCAAATGGGATCGATGAACAAAACCGTAATGGTTGGCGGAGCTGCTATGTACCCTACAAAAAACATTGTTGAAAATGCAGTAAATTCCAAAGATCACACAACATTGGTAGCGGCTGTTAAAGCAGCAGGCCTTGTTGAAACATTATCAAGTCCTGGCCCATTCACGGTATTTGCCCCGACCAACGAAGCGTTTGACAAATTGCCCGCTGGAACAGTTGAAACACTTTTAAAACCAGAAAACAAAGCCAAGCTAACTACAGTATTAACCTACCATGTTGTTGCAGGTAAATTAGGTTCAAAAGAACTTATGGAAATGGTTAAAGCCGGAAAAGGTAAAGCAACTTTGAAAACAGTTGAAGGTGAAAACTTAATCATCACCCGCAAAGGAAACAAGCTAATGGTTACCGATGAGAACGGTGGTGTTGCTAACATTACTATAGCTGATGTAAACCAAAGTAATGGTGTGATACACGTTATCAATAAAGTACTGCTTCCAAAATAAGCCTTACAAGAATTTTAGTTAAATATTTAAGCCGGCATCAATGCCGGCTTTTCTTTTTTTAAAAGAATTGAAGCATTTACTTTGCGAAGATTTAATTTTGACGCTTTCGACAATTTGACGGTCAAATATTATTTGCAAAAGGACATATAAATGTATAAGGATAAAAAAGTTGTAGTAGTTCTTCCCGCTTACAATGCTGCCTCCACTATCGAAAAAACCATTTTGGAAATTCCGTTGGATATTGTAGATGAAATAGTTTTGGTAGATGATAAAAGCTCAGATAATACAATTGATGTAGCGAAAAGAATAGGTATTCAACACATCATTCAACACACACAAAATAAGGGCTATGGAGGAAATCAAAAAAGCTGCTACCACAAAGCGCTTGAATTGAATGCTGACATTATTATAATGCTTCACCCGGATTACCAATATACTCCAAAGCTTCTCCTGGCAATGGTTTCAATAATCGGAAACGATTTGTATAAAGTTGTTTTCGCAAGCCGCATCCTGGGCAAAGGCGCTTTAAAGGGTGGAATGCCGATGTATAAATATATATCTAACAGGTTTCTTACGCTTTTTCAAAACCTTTTGATGAACCAAAAACTTTCGGAATATCATACAGGATACAGGGCGTACCACCGCGACGTATTGGACACCATTAATTTTGATATAAATTCTGATGATTTTATTTTTGATAACCAGATGGTAGCCCAAATATTTTATAATAATTTTGAAATTGCTGAAGTTACCTGTCCTACTAAATATTTTAAAGAGGCCTCTTCCATCAATTTAAAAAGAAGCATCACTTATGGCTTCGGCGTCCTGAAAGTTTCAATGCTTTATTTTCTTACCAGGATTAAAATATATAAATGGAAATTGCTCACCCGCTAAATTATAAATTACAGAGTAAAACATACCTTACTATCATTATTTTGTCGGGTATTTTTTTCTTTATCCCCTTCCTTGGCAACGTTCATCTTTTTGATTGGGATGAAATCAATTTTGCGGAGTCAGCGCGTGAAATGATCGTGACAGGAAACTATCACAGAGTTCAAATAAATTTTCAGCCCTTTTGGGAAAAACCCCCCTTATTTTTTTGGTTACAAGCAGGATGCATGAAACTTTTTGGCATCAATGAATTCGCAGCAAGATTACCTAATGCATTGTTTGGTATCATCACTTTAGTAACGCTTTTTATTATCGGGAAAAAGCATAAGAACCCAAGGTTTGGTTTTATTTGGGCTATCAGTTATCTCGGAACCTTTCTGCCACATTTATATTTTAAATCAGCAATAATAGACCCGGTATTTAACTATTTTATTTTCCTGGCTGTTTACTTTATGTTCAGAGATATTAAACGGTCAGAATCTTCGTCCAACCTGGTGCACGTCGCATTGGCAGGATTACTGATAGGGCTTGCTACATTAACTAAAGGGCCTGTTGGATTGCTCGTATTCGGAATTACTTTTTTAACGTATTTTATATTCACCAGGTTCAAAAATTTTCCTGGCGTTAAGAAGATACTTGTATTCATGTTAATGTTTTCAATTGTCTGCTTTTTCTGGTTTGGAATAGAAGTTATCAATAATGGATTTTGGTTTTTGAAAGAATTTCTGACTTACCAGGTCGATCTTTTTTTGCATCCTGTTGCCAGCCATGGTGAGCCATTTTACTATCATTTTGTGGTAGTGTTTTTGGGTTGCTTTCCTATTTCAATAATTGCGCTTCCGGTATTTTTTGGGAAAAAAGAATTTGGGAAAAATGACTTTACATTGCTCATGAAAATTCTATTTTGGACAGTGATGATTCTCTTTAGCATCACTACCACCAAAATCGTTCATTACTCTTCACTTACTTACATGCCGCTAGCTTTTCTTGCAACTATTTATTTAAATAATCTTGTTGAAAATAATTCCAAAATAAAAAATTATGTGTTAGCACTTCTCACCATTGTGGGATTTACTTTCTCTTTTTTACTTGCAGCAATTCCCTACATCGCCACACATGCTTATTTAATCATTCCTTATTTACATGATCCTTTTGCCGTTGCCAGCCTTAACGTTGCGGTAAATTGGGGCGGCTACGAAAGTTTTATTGGCGTAACATATTTTGTGCTGGTCGTATGTTCGCTTATACTTCTTTACAAAAAAGAAAATATGAAAGGAATACTGTTCTTATTCTATTCAACTGCAATTTGTCTTTTTATTTATCTGCTTGCTGTTGTCCCAAAAATAGAACGGTATTCACAAGGCCCGGCAATTGATTTTTATAAAACGCTGCATGGTAAAAACGTTTATGTATGGCCGATAGGTTTTAAAAGTTATGCGCAATATTTTTATGCAAAAAAAACTGCTTCACCGGTTTATGGTGAAGCAGATGAGAAATTTCTATTAAAAGGAAATATTGACCGGCCCGCCTTTTTCGTAGTAAAAATAACCAATACCAATTTTGATACTACCTGTAACGGGTGTACGCTAATAAAGCATGAAGGCGGTTTTAATTTTTATGAAAGAAAACCCACCGGCAAATAATTATGCCACTGCCTTATTAACCAGTTGAGCTGCCTCACTCAATAATATTGCAGACTGAACTTTCAAGCCACTTTTATCTATCAGGTCTTTCGCCACTTCTGCATTGGTTCCCTGGAGCCTAACAATAATAGGTATTTTAATATTGCCGATCGATTGGTAGGCATCTATAACGCCCTGGGCTACACGATCACATCTTACAATTCCGCCAAAAATATTTATGAGTATCGCTTTTACCTGGGGATCTTTAAGTATAATTCTAAAGCCAGCTTCTACAGTTTGCGCATTAGCAGTACCTCCAACGTCGAGGAAATTTGCAGGCTCACCGCCATTCAATTTTATCATATCCATTGTTGCCATCGCCAGGCCAGCGCCATTCACCATACAACCTACATTGCCGTCAAGCTTCACAAAATTTAAGTTGAACTTTGCAGCTTCTACTTCTGTTGGATCTTCTTCAGAAACATCGCGAAGTGCAGCTACATCAGGATGGCGCATTAATGCGTTATCATCAATATTCATTTTACAATCAACGGCAATTATTTTATTATCACTTGTTTTGAAGAGAGGGTTTATTTCAAGCATGCTACAGTCGAGCCCAACGTAAGCGTTATATAAATTCGTAACAAATTTTATGCAATTTTTAAAAGCATCTCCTTTGAGGCCGAGATTAAATCCAATTTTTCTTGCCTGGAAAGGCTGAAGGCCGCCTCCGGGATTTACCCATTCTTTAAATATTTTTTCAGGAGTATCATGTGCTACATCTTCAATATTTACTCCTCCTTCGGTACTATACATGATCACATTTTTTCCTTTTGCCCTGTCTAATAAAATCGACAAATAAATTTCCTTTACTTTTTCCGGACCGTCATAATATACATCCTGCGCAACTAATACCTTATTCACTAATTTGCCTGCCTCACCTGTTTGAATAGTTACTAACGTACCTCCCAAAAGATTTTGAGCGATCCTCTTCACATCTTCCGCATTTTTTGCCACAGCCACTCCCCTTTGATCGGTTCCCTTAATCGTTCCTTTACCGCGGCCGCCTGCATGAATCTGTGCTTTTATAACCGCGAACTTGCTCCCATACTGGCTATTAATATAGCGATATGCTTCCTCAGCTTCAGCTACAGTATTGCATGCTATGCCTTCCTGCACCGGAACGCTAAATTTTTTCAATAATTCCTTTGCCTGGTATTCATGTAAATTCATGCTTGATGTTTTGAGCGAAGATAAAGTCTAAATAATAAATTGAATAAACTTTTGAGCCAACTCTTCAACAGAGCCCGATAAAAAAGGGCGAAGGGCAAGTCAATTTTTGGTAATTCTTAAGTAAAAAATATCTTGGCGCGGAGCAAGCAACGGCCTGATTTATAAACTAATGTTGCTTTATTTCTTCAATAATTACTACCTTGTAAGTATGATGTCAAAGATAACCTCGCTTTACATTAAAAAGAAAGAACATAGACTGTCCAAATTAATGATTGTGGCCTTATTGGAAGCATATTTGAAGCAGCACCAAAATGTACCATTCGGACCAGTCGATATTAATGGCTCCTTTAATAGCTTATACAACCGAAACCTAATTGTACGAAAACCAGTAGTGGTGCAAGGCAATACTGAAACCTGGTGGCAAGTGACACCGGAAGCCATAAATATCTTAAAAAATCTTGGGGTCGATTTACCCGATAATTCATAAATATTATGGGTGATAAGTGCATGAAACGAACTATTTCATTGAAAAGTTTCTTTAAGGAAGTCTTTTTTTATTTTAAATATATTTTGGCAATTCAATAATCTTGTTATTTTTTCTTATAATTTAGATGATGCCTAAAGTTGCAAAAAAAAAATCAAAAACAATTTCCAAAAACCTTTTTCCCGTAGTAGGCATAGGAGCTTCTGCGGGAGGCCTTGAGGCATTTAAAAAATTCATTAAAGCGATACCTGCAAAGTCGGGAATGGCTTTTATCCTGGTTCAACATTTACATCCTGAACATAATAGCACATTGCCGGAAATTCTACAGCGGGAAACTAATATTTCGGTGGCAGAAGTGACTGACAACATTAAAGTAGAACCGAATCATATTTACATAATTCCCTCCAATAAAATATTATCGGCAAACGACGGAATACTTCAATTGAGTGCCCGTCCAAAAGATCAAAAGAATATGCCGATTGACATATTCTTTAATTCGCTGGCAGAAGTACACCAGGCTTATTCAATTGGCATTGTATTATCAGGAACGGGGGCTGACGGTACCTCCGGATTGCGAAGCATTAAAGAACATGGCGGCCTTACATTTGCACAGGATCCAAATTCTGCCGCATACGAGGACATGCCCTTAAGCGCCATTAAATCTGAAGTGGTTGACTTTATTTTGAAGCCGGAAGAAATGCCTTCCCGACTACTTCAAATGGATGGTACTTTAAAGAAACTTGAATCAAACGGACAAGGTGACGCTGTTCAAAAAAAGGAAGAAGAAGGATTTCGCCAGATTCTTGCTGTGATTCGGATGCGATACGCTGCTGACTTTGTTTATTACAAACAAACAACTGTTCGCAGGCGTGTTCTCCGCAGGATCGCGATACTCAAACTCGAAAACGTAAGTGACTATTTAAGGCTTCTTCAGCATGATAAAGATGAACAGGAAACGTTGTTTTATAACCTCCTTATACCTGTTACCTCATTCTTTCGGGATGTAAAAGCATTTGAAAGCCTTTGTGAAGATGTGTTTCCGGAAATTACAAAAGAGAAAACCTCTGTTAACCCGCTGCGTATATGGGTTGCAGGCTGTTCTACAGGCGAAGAAGCCTATTCAATTGCGATAGCCTTGTATGAATATTTAAGTGACAAAATCTCTGCTGTTAAAATACAAATCTTTGCGACAGACATATCTGAGAAGGCAATTTCAAAGGCAAGATCTGGTTTGTACGCCCAAAGACAATTGGAAGGCATTTCGGAACAAAGGTTGCATCAGTTTTTTAATAAAATCGATGGCCACTACCAAATAAAAAAAATTATAAGGGATATATGTGTGTTTGCAACTCACAACTTCCTGAAAGACCCACCGTTTGCAAAAATGGATTTGATCAGTTGCAGAAACGCTCTTATTTATATGGAACCTATTTTACAAAAGAGGGCTTTTTCAACGTTCCATTATTCATTAAATGAAAAAGGATTCCTCTTATTGGGGAAATCTGAATCTACCGGAAGTGCCTCCGAATATTTTGCTCCCGTAGTTGGCAAAGGAAAATTATTTGCAAGAAAATCAGTTACAGGAAAGTTTATAAATATAACTTCAAATAAAAATGAAGAAAAGATCAAAGACAAAGATTACGGACTGAGAAGTATTGAGCGAAAGAAGGATGATTTTCAAAAAAATGCTGACGAAATTATTCTTTCAAAATTCGGCCCCCCGGGTGTTATTGTTAATGATGAATTCGACATTGTACAGTTTCGCGGATCTACAGGAGATTTTCTTGAACCTTCGCCGGGTAAGGCAAGTTTGAACGTACTAAAAATGGCTCGTGAAGGTTTATCATTTGAATTGCGAAATGCCTTGCATAAGGCAAAAACCACGAATAGTAGTATCGTCAAAGAAAGTATTCCTCTAAACGATGGTAAAAAATTGGTAATTATTGAAGTAATTCGTTTACCTGCAGCAATTGATCCCCATTATTTAATTCTGTTTAGAAATTCCAACGAAACTGCTTCGGGCAAAAAACAGGAACCTGGAAAAAATGTGGGGCAAACAGCCAATAAACGAAAGGATTCTCGTGATATTAGGAATGAACAATTGGAAAAGGAACTCTCACAGGCCAGGGAAGATATGCGCAGCATTACCGAGGACCAGGAAGCAGCCAATGAAGAACTGCAAAGCGCCAATGAGGAATTGCTAAGCGGTAGCGAGGAATTGCAAAGCCTGAACGAAGAGTTAGAAACAAGTAAAGAAGAGTTACAAAGCACTAACGAAGAATTAATTACCGTAAATCAGGAACTGTTTGACAGGAATGAGCAGTACAACAGTTCCCGCGTTTATGCCGAAAGTATTGTCGCAACGATACACGAACCGCTGTTAGTACTTAATACTGATTTTAGTATCAAAAGCGCAAATCAATCTTTTTATGCCACTTTTTCCATTACCGAGCAGGAAACTCTCGGAAAAAACTTATTTGAATTACAAGATAGTGGATGGGATATTCCGGAATTAAAGAAACAACTTTCCACCTTATTTCTTGGAGAAAAAATGCCAGATTGGGAATTTACCCATATTTTCCCCCAAATAGGCCGGCGTACGATTCTTTTCAACGGGCAAATCATAAACGAAGAAAGTGGAAGGCGATTGATTATGCTGGCATTCAACGATATCACAGAAAGAAAAAAAGCGGAGAAGTTAAAAAATATTGAAAGCCTGGAAATCATTTTAGATTCTATACCTCAAATAACTTATTCGGCGTCGCCTGAAGGAAAGTTTACTTATTTCAATAATTATTTCCTGGAATATTCAGGCATGTCATTAACTAAAGCTTTGAAAAACGGCTGGCTGCCCTTGCTTAAGCAAGATCAATTAAAAACTGTAGAAAAAGCGCTGGACCATTCTATAAAAACTCTTGAGAATTTAAACATCGAATTTCAGATGAAGCGCAAAAGCGATGGCATGTACCGATGGCACGTTTGCAGGTCGTCAGCCATAATATCGGATGAAGGAAATGTTAGCTCCTGGGTAGGTTCAATAACTGATATTGAGGATCAAAAAAGTAAAGAAAAAGCCAAGGATGAATTTATACAAATTGCCAGCCATGAACTAAAAACACCACTCAGCACTGCTAAAGCTTTTATTCAGTTGATAGAGTTTAGCATGAAGGAAAAAAATAACAATGATCTCATATTTGCAAAAAAAGCCAGTGCCTCTATTATCAAACTTGAGGATCTGGTAAAAGAACTACTCGATGTAAGTAAGATGCAGCACGGAAAATTAGGAATGGTAATTTCAACTTTCAACTTTAATGAAATGCTTGAAACGGCCATTGAAAGCGTGCAGATCATTTCTCCCAACCACGAACTTGTTTTAAGGGGAAACGTAGGTCATGAAATTACCGGTGACCGGGATAGATTGCAACAGGTGGTCATAAATATTCTTAACAATGCGGTTAAATATTCTCCGGGTTCGGATAAAGTATTTATTGACGTTAGCTTAAACAGAAAGACCCTTACCGTAGCTATACAAGACACTGGCATCGGCATTAATAAGAAACATCTCAACAAAATTTTTGAACGTTATTACCGGGAAGAAGGTCGTAACATTCAATTTCAGGGTTTGGGTGTGGGGCTTTCTATTTCAAAAGAGATAATTGTTCGGCATAATGGTAAAATATGGGTAGAAAGTGAACCTGGCAAGGGAAGTACTTTTTATTTTACATTGCCTGTTTAAA
>JBDTKB010000250.1:0-24517 GCA_039935555.1 Ginsengibacter sp.
ATGTTTACGCACCTCGAACACCAGCAGGTCTTTAAATATCAAAAAGCATTTGGCTACACTACGGAAGATCTTGATGTTATTATTACACCGATGGCGCTGACTGCGAAGGAGCCAACTGGTTCTATGGGCAGCGATGTTCCACTTGCGATTTTGAGCGAGGAGCCTCAGCATTTGAGCAGTTATTTCAAACAACTTTTTGCCCAGGTAACCAATCCGCCTATTGATCCCATCAGGGAAAGATTGGTGATGTCGCTGGCTACTTTTGTTGGTAATAACGGTAATCTTTTAGAGGAAGATCCTTTGTCATGCCATAGTGTTTCATTAAAGCATCCGGTGCTTTCTAATAAAGAATTAGAGAAGATTCGCAGCATTGATACAGGAATTTTCCAGGCAAAAACTTTGCAGACTTATTTTATGGCCGATGGCAAACCTGGGTCCCTGCAACGTGGCATCGACAGGTTATGCAGGTATGCTGTTGATGCTGTAACCGATGGTTTTGAAGTCTTAATTTTAACTGATAGGGCGATTGACTCTGAACATGCGGCTATCCCTTCTTTGTTAGCCACTTCTGCTGTTCATCATCATCTTATAAGAAAAGGATTGCGTGGCCAGGTTGGTTTGGTAATTGAAGCCGGAGATGTTTGGGAAGTTCATCATTTTGCCTGCCTCATGGGTTTTGGCGCCACAGCTATAAATCCTTACCTGGCTTTATCTACCATTCGCGACATGAAACTTTCAGGAAAAATACATACTGAGCTTGATGCAAGTCAGTTGAGAAAAAATTATGTAAAAGCAGTTAATGACGGGTTGCTGAAAGTGTTTTCTAAAATGGGAATTTCCACCCTGCAATCTTACCAGGGCGCACAGATTTTTGAAATAGTTGGCATTAATAAAACAGTCATTGATAAATATTTTACAGGAGCAACGTCCCGCATTGACGGCATGGGCCTTGATGAGATCGCTAAAGAGACTTTGGTAAAACATTTCTTTTCGTTCAGCAAAAAAAACATTCCGTTCGAGCGGCTTCCTGTAGGCGGTCTTTATCAATGGAAACGCAAAGGTGAATTTCATTTGTTTAATCCTCAAACGATTCATCTTCTACAATATTCAACGAGGTTAAATGACTATAGTATTTTTAAAAAATATTCCAGGCTTGTAAATGACCAGGGTGAAAAAGCGGCCACCTTAAGAAGTTTATTTCAATTTAAAAATAATCGTCCTTCCATTTCCATTGATGAAGTAGAACCGGCCGAAAATATTTATCGCCGTTTTGCTACGGGTGCCATGTCATTTGGATCTATTTCGTGGGAAGCTCATACTACGCTGGCAATTGCGATGAACAGGCTTGGTGGTAAAAGCAATACCGGCGAAGGTGGTGAAGATGAAAGCAGGTATGAAAAATTGCCAAACGGGGATTATATGCGCAGTAGTATTAAGCAGGTGGCTTCGGCAAGATTTGGTGTTACCAGTTTGTATTTGACTGAAGCAGATGAGTTGCAAATAAAAATGGCGCAGGGTGCGAAGCCAGGCGAAGGTGGCCAATTGCCAGGTTATAAAGTAGATGAATGGATAGGAAAGGTTCGCCATGCTACACCAGGTGTTGGATTAATTTCACCACCTCCTCATCACGATATTTATTCTATTGAAGACCTTGCCCAATTAATTTTTGATCTTAAAAATGCAAATAGAAAAGCCAGAATTAATGTAAAGCTTGTTTCAAAGGCTGGAGTAGGAACGATAGCCGCCGGCGTTGCGAAAGCAAAAGCAGATGTTATATTAATTTCGGGGCACGACGGTGGAACTGGTGCCTCACCAATAAGTTCTATAAAACACGCAGGCCTGCCCTGGGAATTGGGGCTTGCTGAATCGCATCAAACACTCGTTAAAAATAAATTACGCAGCCGGGTGGTTCTTCAAACCGATGGACAACTTAAAACAGGCCGGGACATAGCCATCGCAACTTTGCTCGGTGCTGAAGAGTGGGGCGTTGCCACCGCAGCATTAATAGTTGAAGGTTGTATCATGATGCGTAAATGTCATTTGAATACTTGCCCGGTTGGAGTCGCAACTCAAAATGTAGAATTGCGCCAACGATTTACCGGTGATGCTGATCACGTGGTTAATCTATTTAAATTTTTAACACAGGAATTGAGAGAAATTATGGCAGAGCTAGGTTTTAAAACGGTTAATGAAATGGTTGGACAAGTTGACTTTCTTGAAAAAAGAGAAAATATTACTCATTGGAAATATCGCAAGCTGGATTTGTCGCCAATTCTTTTTAAAGAACCCGCTTCATCGACTGAAGGTTTATATAAATCTGAAGACCAGGATCATGCCTTAGATAAAGTCCTTGATTGGCAGCTGCTAAAGACCGCCGGTCCTGCAATTGACAATCTGCAAAAGGTGAGGGCATCTTTTGATATCCAAAACACTGACCGTACAACCGGGACGATCTTATCAAATGAAATCACAAAGAAGTATAGAGGCTGTGGCTTGCCTGACGACACAATTCATTTCAAATTTACAGGAACGGCAGGTCAGAGTTTTGCGGCGTTTAATACAAAAGGAGTTACACTGGAATTGGAAGGTGACGCGAATGATTATTTTGGAAAAGGATTAAGCGGCGCTAAATTGATTATATATCCGTCGAAAGATGCAGGCTTTGTTCCCGAAGAAAATATTATCATTGGTAATGTTGCTTTTTATGGAGCAACTTCAGGCGAAGCATATATTCGTGGAAAAGCCGGCGAACGTTTTTGTGTACGTAATTCAGGAGCCAGTGTTGTTGTTGAAGGAGTTGGTGACCATGGTTGCGAGTACATGACTGGTGGTAGTGTGGTGGTTTTAGGGGAAACAGGAAGAAACTTTGCCGCAGGAATGAGTGGTGGTATCGCCTACATCTATGATGTTAAGCACGATTTTGAATCATTATGCAATAAAGAAATGGTCGATCTGGATTCGTTGGAACATGAAGATGAAAAATTATTGCATAAACTTATCAGCAACCATGCTAAATTAACTAAAAGTACTGTCGCCAATTTTGTATTGAATGACTTTGAGAACCAGTTAAAGAATTTTGTAAAGGTCTTCCCTAAAGATTATAAGAGGGTTTTGCTTGAAAAAAATGTTCTGGAAGTTACACAAATCAGCACGGGCAAAATCTAATTATTAGTTGTTTGTTTGACTAAAAAATATTTAGCTCAAACAAATTTTGTGGACAATTTCAAAATGTTCAAGAATAAAACAAAAATTAAAATGATTCTTTCGATTGCGCTAAATGGACGAACATGTGCAGACCGGTTTTTAAATAAATATTAAATAAAATTTAAGATAAATGGCGAAACCTTCAGGGTTTTTAGAATTCACGAGAGAACTTCCGCAAAAGCGTGCGCCGGAAGAAAGACTTAATGACTATAATGAATTCGTAAACAGGTACACAGAACAGAAGTTGAACGAGCAGTCTGCCCGATGTATGGATTGTGGCACTCCTTTTTGTCACAGCGGATGTCCCTTGGGAAATGTTATTCCTGAATTTAATGATGCGGTCTATCGCAAGAGTTGGAAAGAGGCGTACGAAATATTAAATTCTACAAATAATTTTCCGGAATTTACAGGACGTATCTGCCCTGCGCCTTGTGAAGCTTCATGTGTATTAGGCATAAACCAGCCTGCGATAACGATTGAAGAAATAGAAAAACATATTATTGAAATCGCTTTTGATAAAGGATTTGTCCAACCCAAGAGACCTGGAATACGTACCAGCAAGAAAATTGCGGTAGTCGGTTCGGGACCTGCAGGTCTTGCTGCCGCAGCACAGTTAAATTATGCGGGCCACAATGTAACTATTTTTGAAAGAGACGATGAGGCGGGTGGGTTGCTTAGATATGGAATACCTGATTTTAAATTAGAAAAATGGGTAGTGGAAAGGAGAATCAAATTAATGGAAGAGGAAGGAGTAGTATTTAAATGCAATGCTAACGTTGGAATTGATGTAAGTATTAATGATCTTCTCAGGGAATTTCACGCCATTGTTTTAGCAGGTGGTTCTACAATACCGCGGGATTTAAATATCGATGGCCGCGAACTGAAAGGTGTTCACTTTGCAATGGACTTTTTAAAGCAACAAAATAAAAGAGTATCTCAAAAGTCAGTTGATGAAGAAGATATCTTTGCAACTAATAAAAACGTTGTCGTTATTGGTGGTGGTGATACAGGCAGTGATTGTGTAGGTACATCCAACAGGCACAAGGCAATATCTGTAACGCAATTTGAATTGATGCCGAAGCCTCCTGAAAGCCGGCCATCTCACATGCCCTGGCCTTCTTATCCAATGATTTTGAAAACATCGAGTTCTCATGAGGAGGGTGTAAAGCGGCACTGGGCTATTGCAACCAAAGAATTTATTGGCGATGAAAATGGAAATTTAAAGGCTTTGAAAATAGTCGACCTGGAGTGGAAGTTTACCGAAGATAATAAACCAGCGAAGTTTATAGAGGTTGCTGGCAGCGAAACGGAAATCCCCTGCGAAATTGCATTGCTTGCCATGGGTTTCTTACATCCCCAGCATAGTGGTTTACTGGAACAATTGGAAATTGAACTAGATGAGAGAGGTAATGTGAGAGCAACTGATAAAAATTATCATACCAATATTTCTAAAATATTTGCGGCAGGGGACATTAGGAGAGGCCAATCTCTTGTGGTTTGGGCAATTTCAGAAGGAAGAGAGTGTGCCAGAAAAGTAGATGAATATCTTATGGGATATTCACTCCTGGAGACGAAAGACCAAAATATTTTACACGAAATTTAATTAATTTTAAGTAGACTTAAGCCTGCATCGGTGCAGGTTTTTTTTATGAATTTCCATATATATTATAAAATAAAATATATGAAATATTCCATAGCATTAAAAGTTCTAAAATTGAGACAATTGTTATATAATATTGTAAACTAAGTCGTTGTAATATTCTTAATCATAGTATGATTAAATATATATATTAATGTATTATTAATATTTAGTAAAAAATTGATATTTTTGGCAACATGACAACTTCTTCAAAAAAAAGAACACTTTCCCAGACAATTCCCTTTCTAGCGTTGATGGCTATTTCGATTGTAGCTCTGTTTGTTCCGGCTATTAAAGATTTGAACGACAGCAAAATTTATAATTCAGCAGATATCTCGTGGATTTTAGTTGCCACAGCCCTCGTTTTTTTAATGACGCCTGGGCTTGCGTTTTTTTACGGTGGCATGGTGCATCGAAAAAATGTACTTTCTACCATGATCAAAAGCTTTGTAGCAGCTGGAGTGGTTAGTGTGTTGTGGGTAACCGTTGGATTTAGTTTAGCGTTCGGAGAATCCATTGGCGGAGTAATTGGAAATCCGTTTAGTCATATATTTTTTAAAGGTGTTTCCTCTGGAGCTCCCTGGAGCCTCGCACCAACAATTCCCTTAATGCTTTTTGCTCTTTTTCAACTAATGTTTGCGATTATAACGCCAAGCCTTGTTGTGGGAGCTGTAGCAGAACGAATTCGGTTCTCGTCCTACATACTATTTATAGTTATGTTCAGCCTTTTTGTATATGCACCCCTAGCGCATTGGACCTGGAACCCGGAAGGCTTTCTGTTTAAAATGGGTGTACTTGATTTTGCAGGCGGCACCGTTGTTCATATTTCTGCAGGATGTGCAGCGCTTGCCGGTGCAATTGTTTTGAAAAGAAGAAAAGTGCATCTTGAGCATAGAGAAATACCACCGGCCAATATTCCCTATGTTTTAATTGGCACGGGGCTTTTGTGGTTTGGCTGGTTCGGCTTCAATGCAGGATCTGCTTTAGCTGCAAATTCATTAGCAGTTTCAGCTTTTGCAACAACAAACACCGCCGCTGCCGCGGGCGGCCTGGCGTGGATGTTTTACGATGTGTTGAAAGGTAAAAAACCATCGGTTTTGGGATTTTGTATAGGCGCTGTTGTTGGCTTAGTTGCGATTACTCCTGCTGCAGGTTTTGTCGCAATTCCGCAAAGTATATTTATTGGCGCCGTTGCTGCACTAATTTCTAACGTAGCGGTATATTTTAAATCAAAATCAATACTGGATGATACTTTGGACGTTTTCCCTTGTCACGGTGTAGGCGGCATGGTAGGAATGCTTATGACAGGCATATTTGCAAGCAAAAATATTAATGCCGGCGGCAACGACGGACTATTTTACGGAAACCCTGCCTTCTTTATAACACAGGTAAAAGGCCTGGCAATAGTTGTAGCTTATAGCTTCTCGGTTTCTTATGGCATTTTTAAACTTATCAATTGGATAATGCCCATGAGAGTTAGCCAGGCAGATGAAGAAGCCGGGCTCGATGCTTCTCAGCATAATGAAAAATATCTCCAGGGAACTTTGCTGGTGAAGAACAACGGCGTATCGACAGAGCACGAAAGAAGTATACTGGATACGCATGGCTTGTAAGGAGATTTTTTCCTTAACATTAGCTTTTATATCTTCAAAAATTGGATCAGATAGGCGATGCGCTGATTCCTCCTTAATCCTGGGAAAATCCTTGAGGAACATTATTGGTAACAAAACAGTATGTTTAAAGAGCAGGAAATAGCTTTGTTGGACAAGCATTGCTTGTAAACCTATTTTTACCTTAATGTCAATTTTTATATCGCCAAAAATTCGAAAAGAAAAAAAATGCGCCGAATTCAACACTAATCCTAAAAATTGTTGATGTTGCCGAAAATTTATTTAGATTTCCAACTTCTATAAATTTACGAATCGGAATAATATTTAATATTAGTCCAGATTTTAAAAAATTCTTCCCGAACATTTCAAATTTTACCCTTTTTATTAGTTGTTGTTCAATGACTGCATATCCTCTATTATTTCCCAAATTAAATATTACCATATTATGAAGAAAAGGATGGTAAAAATTGTCCGATATTTTATATTACTAAAATAAATATATAACAAATTATTTATTAACATCAAATATACTAAATTGTGGAATTTAGTCATATTATTTTGTATATCAATTAATTATATTGATATAATAGATATATTATAAAAATAAATATGTGAAATATAATTGTTTAAAAATGTAAAATGCGATATGTTTGAATTATGGAATTATTAAGTGTCACAAATACGCCTCCCATTTTTATCTTTCATGGTATGGATGAGGCGACAATTTGCACATCTTCTAAAAATAATTTTCAAAATCCAAACCTTATTCTGAAGGCTTATGCAATTAAAGAAATGGCGGGTAGCATTTCTCTTCGTTATGAAAAATTTTTACAAAAAACGATGCTGGTAAAAAAGACTGGTGTATTAACCAAAAAAAGGAAAGGAGCTTAGCTGAATGATAACTTCTGAGAAAAGTTAATCGGCTAAACCCCTTTCATTATTAATCTTTAAATCTAAAACAATGTTAAGAAAATTTTTCTTAGGAGCAATGGTATGTTTAAGCTTTTCTCAAGTTTTCTCCCAAACTGACTCCACCAAACCAGCTTCACCTGCATCACCAGCCCCCACGATTACTGGTTCTGTTGATACCTATTTTAGGTACAATTTCAGCGATCCAAAGTCTGGAGGAACTTTAAATGCTTTGAACAATTACACCAGTTTTACCAATTCACAAAATTCCTTCCAACTTGGAATGGCAAGTATTCGTGCTGATCACAGTTTCGGAAAAGCTGCTGCTACAATTGATTTAGGATTTGGTACCAGGGCCGAAGAATTTTCATACGGCGATCCGAATCATCCTACTTTGTTTGCGGTAAAGCAGGCGTACTTGAGTTACGCAATTTCCGATAAGTTTAAATTAACGATGGGTAAATGGGCAACGCACATCGGCTATGAAGTAACTGACGCCTACCTCAACCGGAATTATAGCATGGACTACATGTTTTCTTACGGCCCTTTCTCTCATACCGGCATTAAGGCTGACATTGTCTTGGGCAAAAAAAGTGGTTTAATGCTCGGAGTTGCTAACACAACGGACCACGTTGCCGAAGCAGGTTCCAGGCGTTATTTGATCGGCCAATTTAGCACAGGCACTTCCAACGACAAAGTAAAGGCTTACCTGAATTACCAGGGCTCTTACGGCGGCGCGTTTAATACAACGCAGTTTGATGTAGTAGTTACAGCAGCACTTAGCAGCAAATTCAGTATTGGTTATAACGGCACGGTTCAATCATTTAAAACCGATAGCACATCGAGCGCCAGTTGGTGGGGATCTGCTATTTATCTAACTGCTGATCCGACGACTGCTTTTGGAATTACCCTACGCGCTGAATATTTTGACAATAAAAAGGCCGTTGTTTCTGCTCCTGCAACGAGCATATTCGATATTACGCTTTCCCCGAATTTCAGGGTTGGTAACCTAACCATTATACCCGAACTAAGGCTTGATGCGGGTAAAGACTTGATTTTTGAAAAAAGCGATGATACGCCAACAAAAACTACTGTTACTGGATTACTCGCCGCTACATATCACTTTTAACTCTTTTACCTTAACAATTTTACACACCAAAAACCTTAACAATGAGATTATCTGATTTTTCCAAAAGCCATCGCTTTTCTAAAACGGGATTTTTAAAAATTTTCATCCCGGTAATGCTAATATTATTTATCCTGGTCGCAATGCCGGCGGTAGCCCAGGATGCCGGAGGCGGAAAAACCGGTACGATTAGCGATGTAACCGCAGCAACCGTGGGAAAACCAACCGTTGCAGAAATTGGAGACCAGGCTGGCCATAATAAAATTTCTATCAATATTATGTGGACTCTGATTACGGGGTTTCTTGTAATGTTTATGCAAGCGGGATTCGCAATGGTTGAAACAGGATTTACCCAAAAGAAAAATGTGGCTCATACTATGAGTATGAACTTTATGGTTTACGCAATCGGTATGCTCGGATTTTGGATTTGCGGGTTTGCATTTATGTTTGGAGGGGGCCTCAACGTTGCCTCTTTAGGTGGTGCTGCAGGAGTAACCAGCAGTGAATTTACTATTAACCTCTTTGGGCATCCTTTTGGCCTTTGGGGTAAAGTCGGTTATTTCTTAAATAGCAGTGTTTATGACGTAGGTGTTTTCACTTTATTCCTATTTCAAATGGTATTTATGGATACTACTGCAACTATACCTACCGGGGGCATGGCAGAAAGGTGGCAGTTTAAATCTTTTATTGTTTTTGGATTTTTCATCTCAATGTTCGTTTATCCAATTTTTGGAAACTGGGTGTGGGGTGGCGGTTGGTTGTCACAACTTGGCGCAAACTTTGGTCTGGGACATGGACACGTGGATTTTGCAGGATCTTCTGTAGTTCACGAAGTTGGAGGCGTTGCTGCATTGGCTGGTGCAATGGTAATCGGGCCACGTATTGGTAAGTATGGTAAAGACGGTTCCGTAAATACAATTCCGGGCCATAATATTCCGATGGCTATTATAGGAACATTTATACTGGCATTTGGCTGGTTCGGGTTTAACCCAGGCTCTACCTTAGCCGGAACAGATCTTAGAATTGCTGTGGTTGCCGTAAACACAATGCTTGCAAGCGCAGCCGGTGCTTTCGCTGCCGCATTGTTCATGAAGGGCAAAACAGGTAAATGGGATCCGGGCATGATGGCAAATGGTATGCTTGCAGGACTCGTTGCAATTACGGCCCCTTGTGCTTTTGTAAATGCATTATCAGCGGTAATCATTGGAGTTGTTGCGGGAATTTTAGTAATCATTGTAGCATTATTTGTTGATACTAAATTGAAAATAGACGACCCGGTTGGCGCATTCGCCGTTCATGGAGCCAACGGTATTTGGGGCGTTCTTGCCTTAGGATTATTTGCTGATGGAACTTACGGTGATGGATGGAATGGAGTTGCCGGTACTGTGAAAGGCCTTTTTTATGGTGATGGTAAGCAATTTGTAGCGGAACTCATCGGCGCTACCACGTGTTTCGTTTTTGTATTCATTGTAATGTACCTGTTCTTTAAATTATGTGCTAATAGTCCCATCGGTCTAAGGTCCACTGCCGCAGATGAAATTGCAGGATTGGATATTCCGGAAATGGGTGTACATGGTTATGTAGATTAATTAATCATAATTTCCGGGAGTATTTAATCCTTATAAATACTCCTGGAAATTTTTTAAACAGGCTGATTTGACAAAATTTATCAGAAAAGCAATTAACCCAATTAAGCTGTTTATAAATGACAGCCGGTTTACGGGGGTTTTGTTGCTTGCTTGTACGGCGACGTCCTTAATATTATCAAATTCATCTGCCGGCGATTCTTACCGCGCTTTATGGAATACAGAACTGAATTACGGCGTTTCATTCCATCTTCCTCACTCTTGTTTAAAATGGATCAACGATTTCCTAATGGCAATTTTCTTTTTGCTTGCCGGTATGGAAATTAAGCGCGAGTTATTAGCTGGGGAATTGTCAAGCTTTAAAAAAGCAGTACTTCCATTTGGCGCAGCTCTCGGAGGCATGATTGTGCCTGCACTTATATATTCATCTTTCAATGTCAGCTCCGGTTTTGCGCACGGCTGGGGTATTCCAACAGCAACAGATATTGCTTTCTCCTTAGGCATCGCATCTTTATTCGGAAAAAAAGTTCCTGCCAGTTTAAAAATATTTTTAATGGCGCTTGCAATCATTGATGATTTAGGCGCTATAGTTGTGATTGCTCTTTTTTATGGCAACCAAATAAAGTGGTTGTTTCTCTTAGGTGGCGCCGCGGCTTATGGAGCCATTTGGGTTTGTAATTATTTTAAAATTAAACAGGGGCTCATACACATCATTCTATCTCTTACGCTTTGGTATCTTATTTTTAATTCAGGAATAGAAGCAAGCATTAGCGGCGTATTGATTGCGTTTACGATTCCGGTAAATTCGTTACCTAAATTTGAAAATGCCATTCATAAGTTTGTAAACTTTTTTATTCTCCCTGTTTTTGCATTGGCAAATACTGCCATCTTAATTCCACCGGATATTGTAGGTTCATTAAAAGATTCTGTAAGTATGGGTATTATGTTTGGGCTGGTTATTGGAAAGCCGGTAGGAATTTTTATTTTCAGCAAAGCCATGATTTCTTTTAAGGTGGCGAAGCTACCTACTAATACAAATTTAAAACAGTTATTAGGTGTCGGATCGCTTGCCGGCATTGGTTTTACCATGTCCATATTTACTACTACACTGGCTTTTCGGGAAGAAATATTCATAAACATTGCAAAGATTTCTATTCTTTCAAGCCTTGTGTTATCAATGGTTTTAAGCTTTATTTATTTTAAATTGATAGATAAAAAAGTTATCACGCCTGTCTACAAAAAGGCTTCAATAGTACGGTCACCAGCACTGGTTGCGGGTTAAAATAAAAAAAGAATTGGCGTTTGAAATAAAAAAGATTTTGAAATATTCTCTTTGGAAACTGAAAGCCTTTTCATTTTTATGAAAGGCTTTTTTTAAATTGTGACCATGCGATGAAATGCATGGGAATAATAAATTATTTAAAATGCTTCAATACAATTTTTCAAAAATTGACCAGAAAGCATTAAACTTGAAATCATTATGTCGACGATAATAATTATAGCATTCATATTTGCAATTGTAATAGCATGTATTTTTTTAGCGTGGCGCGATGACAAGATCAGCGACCTTGAAAAGCGGGTTGAAATACTGGAACTTCAAGCCAATAAGAAAATTGTGAGCCGATTGTTTTTTGTGGAATTAAAATCCATCAACAGTGTGCTCGATACACTTAACAATTGTTTTTATGAAATAGATAAAAATGGCGATTACGATATTGATACAGAATACAGGCTGGAGGATGTTTCTGACGAATGGTGGGAATCTTTATCATTAAGCGACCTTGAAATCGTGAATAAAATAAAATAATGAATATGGTATTTTATTAAATATTTTCATCTGTTATTAACTTCTGTTATTTAATATTTAACTCTACTTTATTTGTGCTATGGCGGCGTGTATTCTTCCGCCCATTACGCCATTCAAATCTTGCCCGGAACGCATTGAATAGCGATTCGAATTTAAATCCATCTATAAATAAAATGCACAGCAATATGTGTTTAATTGCGTCTGGCCTCGAGAGTTATTTAACTAACTATAGAATACCTGCGTCAAATTGATTATTTACAAAGCCAACACCAATTTTAAATCTGGAAAAAGAGAGAAAAAAAAGCGTCTATGGATAAACGTTATATATCCAATGAGATTCAAACGTGAAAATTGTTGCCCTATGAAAGACTTATCTGGAGATAAGTTTATTCAATAAACGAGTAACTTGAATAGTATTTGTCACAAAAGAACTTTTTTGATTTTACGTAAAAAAAGTATTGGAACACTAAAAAACCCAGGGAAATCCCCGGGCCGAGTGTATGGTTTCTCGTTAGGTGGTGTTTTATAAATAGAATAATTTTTCTATTTACAAAATTAACTGATAATGAGATATGAATATATAGTATAAATACGATTGAGATGCGGTATAATTACTGTGAGGTTTAGGAAGCTCCTTTGTAAGATTTCGGGTAATAAAGAGCGCAAGAAAATGTTCAGGAAAAACGAAGTTGTAATATTTAATAGATTAAAAATTGCGGATGAAGAAAATTTTAGTTGTTGATGATGATCACGATATTTCGGCGGTAGTCAAAATGACCCTCGTTTCCAAAGGTTATGATGTACTCACACATGACACTGGACTACATGTTTCAGAGATTGTAAATAAATTTCAGCCAAATCTTATTTTACTTGATGTTAGGCTTCCTGGTAAATTTGGAACACAGGTATGTAAAGAGCTTAAAGCCGTTAGTGATTATCCACCAATACTTTTATTTTATGCTCACGCAAAAGAAGGAGAATCTTTCGCTATTTGTGAGGCTGATGGTTTCATTCAAAAGCCGTTTGAAGTAAAGCAATTGATCAGCGCTATAAATGATCATGTTGGTTAACAACTTGATTTAAGAATTGAAATGCCTGAAAAATAAAACTTGATTTATTTTGCTTTTGATATAGATGATACGATCGAACGAATTTAAAGAGTGATTGCAACAACCTATAAAATCTACAATTTGAAAATAAGTTTATTTACGCCGAATTTCTCCCGGCGTTTATAATTCCGAAAGAGCAACGCATGGCTAGTTTTTCATACGTATCCTTCTCAGGATTTTTTCTCACTTCCTTTTCTAATTCACGAATGTTTGCTATAGCAAATTGCTGAATGGTAACTAACGGTAAAACAATTTTTTCCCTCATACTAATCGAAATTTGCTCAATGGCATATTCAGCCATCAATTCATTTTTACCTGTCAATTGAAAAAGATATTTTTCAGTAATCACATACTCGCTATAAATCATATTCCAAATCTCACCGTACTTTTCATCTTTTGATAAATATTCTGTAAGAGGAAAGAAACATTTCTTCATGGCCATTTCGCAATTATCCATCAGTGTTTTAAAAAATAATGAGTTCTGATACAGCGCCTTTGCCTCACCAAGCCTTCCTTCTTTTTCCAACTTTTGCAAAGCAGAACCAACGCCATAATAGCCCGTTACATTTTGCTTTAGCTGGCTCCAGGCGCCCACAAAAGGTATGGCGCGAAGATCTTCCAAATTCAATTTGTTCCCGCCACCGCGCTTAGCCGGCCGGCTTCCAATGTTTGTTTCGCCATAGAATTTTAATGGGCTAATATGAACCAGGTAGTCCATAAAATCAGGATGGTTTTTTAGGGCCACATAAGCAACAAAACTTTCATCAGCCAATTCTTGCAACAGTGTTTCTTCCTCCTCTTGTAAAGTAATATACCTGTTAGAAAAAAGATCATTTGTGATGCCTGCATGTATTAATTGCTCGATATTAAACTGCGCTGCATCTATTGTTCCAAAGTTGCTACTTACGGTTTGCCCCTGGATCGTTAATTGTATTTCTTTGTTAGAAATATTTTTACCCATAGACGCATAAAACTTATGCGTTTTTCCGCCGCCTCTTGCCGGGGGGCCGCCACGGCCATCAAAAAATACTACATCAATATTATATTCTTTCGAAACTGCTGTCAACTGTTCTTTTGCTTTATAAATACTCCAGTTGCCCATAAGGTATCCACCATCTTTGGTACCATCCGAAAATCCAAGCATTATTGTTTGACGATTGTTTCTTCTTTTTAGATGTTTCCTATATTCTTCGTTTTTATATAACTTAGTTACAATCGTCGCAGCATTTTGCAGATCATCAATGGTTTCAATCAATGGCACAATATCAATATTCATTTCCTTCTTTTTCCATCCACATAAAATAAAAAGGCCGTAAACTTCCAGTACATTTAACGCGCTGCTACTGTGGCTAATTATGTACCTGTTGCAGCCAGGCTCGCCATTATATTCCTGTATCAGTTTTATTGCATTAATACTTTCCAACGTATCATTAATAAGCGGGTCATTGTAATCCTTTTCAATAAGTGCGTCAGAATTTTTTGTGAGGAATTCAATCTTTTTTTCTTCATTTAACTTTAAATAATCCGCCGGTACTATCTTGCTTCGCGCTGCTAAAGCCTGGTATACTTTTTTATGGATGGAACTATCCTGCCTGATATCAATTGAAGCAAAGTGCAAACCAAAAACATGCAACTTATTTATGAGATTATCAACCAGGTAAAGGAACAAGCCATTGTGCTGGTAAATTAATATTTCTCTTATCTTATTTAGAACAGAAAGAATTTCATCTTTTTTTAACCGTGTACGATTACCCGGTATAAAAATGTTATTGTACAATTGCTTTTCCAAGTCAGCCAGCAAAATATCTACACCTTTAAAAGTTAGGCGGCGCCTAAGTTTGCGTATTTCAAGATAGTAGCATTTTATAATTCCACCTCTTAATGCGTCTGCAACTTGCAAAGTAATTTCTGTATTCACAAACGGGTTACCATCCCTGTCGCCACCTGGCCAGAAGCCCATTTTAATAACCGGATTATCCGCGGTTACCGCATCAGGAAATTGATTTTTTAAAAAAGAAATTATGCGGCCGGCCGCTGAGAAGAAAACATTTTCAAGATACCAGAGAAGACTCATTGCTTCATCATAAGGCGTTGGTTTTTCCTTTTTGAAAAATGGTGTTTTTCCCAGTTGTTGCAAATACATATTTATTTGTGCAGCATTATTTTCAGATAATGATCTTGAAAGATCATTAATAATTCCTAAAACCGAACCGGGATAAAATTGTGTAGGATGCGCAGTAAGTACCAACTCAATTGAAAAATGTTCAAGCTTTTTTGCTAATTCATTTTCTTTTTTACTCTGAATAACTTCCAGTTCCAATTGCTTTAACGTGCCGGCGCCACCAGTATCGTGAACGTGCAAAAAAGCGGCATCTTCAAGAGCATCAAACAATACAACCTGCCGCTCTACAAATTGTGTAAAACGAAAAAGGAGATCGAGCTTTTCCGGCTGGGTAGAAAACGAGGTATGCTTTTCAAAAAAGTCATCTATAATTTCTTGCGGGCTTAATTTCTTTTTATAACCCTCCTCACAAACGTTTACAAATAATGACAACAAGATACCTGTCTTTTCAATGCGATGAAAAGGCAATGAAGTGAAAAGGCTGTTATACAATTGAAATTTTATGCCGACGTAATTCTTAAAATGCAGCAAACCCCGCGAAGCCTGGTTATCCATAGAAACAGTTAATAAGTGAAAAATGGAAATTAAGAATTAAAACGCAGTAATGGTAAGGGATAGAGAAAAATAATTGTGAAATTAAGAGAAACATTCAGGTGTTGTTTGGCTTATTATAAATTGCTAGTTCCATTCATTTTAATTTTGAACAGTAAAATGCAAAAGAGTTCATCAACTCGAAATTTCTTTCAATTTTTGCGTTACAAGCAATTTGCTTATTTTCGGCGGGCAATTATGGCAAACTGTAATCGTCATATCAATTCAATAATTTCTTCGCAAGTGGTTTCCACTTCTTTTACAACTATTTTTACAACCCGCAAGGGTTAAACATCTCCATATTGTCCTTGGGCATTTAGCTTCTGCAAAAAGAAATATCAATATTGTTCTATTCACATAGTAAAATTAAAATATGCAAGTTTTAAAATTCGGCGGTACTTCAGTTGCAACAGCAAACAATATGAAGGTCGTCGTAAGTATAATAAATGATGCGTTGATAAAGGATAAGGAAATTATTGTAGTTCTCTCTGCGCTCGGTGGTATTACGGATGCACTTCTGGAAGCCGTTACGCTAGCATCAATCGGCGATATAAATTATAAAGAAAATTTACATGCCATTGAACAGCGTCACCTGAACACAGTGAAAGAATTAATACCGCTCGATCAGCAAAGTAGTGTGCTTAGCATGGTTAAAAAAAGAAGCAATGAAATTGAAGATACATGTAACGGAGTTTTTTTATTAAAAGAATTATCCATGCGCACAAAAGATGGAATCATTAGTTATGGAGAAATAATATCCTCGCAAATATTTGCGGCAAAACTAAAATCACTGAATATTAAAAACACCTGGAAAGATGCGAGGGAATTGATTGTGACCAATGCTGATTTTGGAAATGCCATCGTTGATTTTGCAAACTCTAATAAGAATATCGAGGCTTTCTTTTCTACGCTTGATTATGGAGTATGCATTGTACCGGGTTTTATAGGGCGTGACAAGAATGGCAATACAACAACTATCGGAAGAGGTGGCTCAGATTATACAGCCGCAATTATTGGCGCCGCACTTAACGCAACTGTTGTCGAGATTTGGACAGATGTTTCAGGAATGATGACGGCAGACCCGAGATTAGTTTCTAACGCAAAAATTATACAGCATATTTCTTACCAGGAAGCGATGGAACTTTCGCATTTCGGCGCCAAAGTTATTTACCCGCCTACCATACAACCTTTAATGAACAAAGGCATTCCGGTTTGTATAAAAAATACTTTTGCACCAACTGAACCTGGTAGCTGGATTCAAAATGATATTAAGATTGACGGCAACACGATCCGTGGAATTTCAAGCATCAATAATCTTTCTCTTATAAGCCTTGAAGGCAGTGGTATGGTGGGCATCCCGGGATTTTCAAAAAGATTATTTGAAGCATTGTCCGGTGAAAAAATAAATGTGATTCTAATCACTCAAAGTTCTTCGGAACATTCCATTTGTGTAGGCATTGAAGAAGTAAATGCTGACAGGGCAAAGGAAGTAATTGATGAGGCGTTTGCTTATGAAATTGATATTAAAAAAGTAGATCCATTATCGGTAGAAAAAGGCCTTGCGATAATTGCGCTCGTTGGTGATAATATGAAAAATCATCCGGGCATTAGCGGAAAAATGTTTGGCGTTTTAGGCAGAAACGGCGTAAATGTCCGGGCCATTGCACAAGGCTCTTCAGAAAGAAATATTTCTGCTGTCATTGCAATGAAAGATGTAAAAAAAGCAATAAATGTATTGCATGAAGAGTTTTTTGAAACCACCTATAAATTGCTCAATCTTTTTATAAGTGGCGCAGGTAACGTAGGAAGCAAATTGCTTGCCCAGCTTGGCCAGCAGCAAAAGCATTTACAGGATCATTTGCGTTTGCAAGTCCGTGTGGCCGGCATTTGTAACAGCCGCAAAATGTTGTTTAATGATGAAGGTGTTGATTTGGAAAATTGGAATGAATTGTTACAACAAGGTATGCCAATGGACATGCAGGAATTCAGCGATACGATCTTAAAAAAGAATTTAAGAAACTCCGTTTTTGTAGATGTAACTGCAAACGCTGACATTGCAAAATCCTATGCTCCTTATTTGCAAAAAAGTATAGCAGTAGTTGCCTGCAATAAAATTGCCTGTTCGTCCTCTTATGAATATTATAGAAATTTGAAAGACCTTGCAAGGGAATTCAATGCACAGTTTTTGTTTGAGACCAACGTTGGCGCAGGGCTACCGGTAATAGGAACGTTAAATGATCTGCTGCGCAGCGGCGACAAGGTTAATAAGATAGAAGCAGTGTTAAGCGGCACACTTAATTTTGTGTTTAATAATTATACAGGTGGAAAAAGTTTTGCAAAAGTAGTGAGGCAGGCACAGCAGGAAGGTTATACCGAACCAGATCCCAGGCTTGATTTAAGTGGAACTGATGTTATGCGAAAGATCATGATACTTGCAAGAGAGACTGGCGAAAAATTAGAAATTGAGGATATCTCTAATCAATCTTTTATGCCGGAAGACTGCATGAAAGGTGATGTTGAAAATTTTTATGCAGAAATGGAAAAACATGAGGATCATTTTTTAAAATTAGTTTCCGAAGCAAAAAAAGTAGGAAAAAAATTAAAATTTGTAGCCCGGTATGAAGATGGAGCAGCCTCCGTGAAATTGCAACATATCGACCCGCAACATGATTTTTTTCATTTATACGGAAAGGATAATGCGGTGCTTTTTTATACAGACCGTTACACAGAACAACCGTTAGTAATTAAAGGTGCAGGTGCTGGTGCCGAAGTGACGGCTTCAGGAGTTTTTGCCGACATTATAAGAGCCGCTGTATAAAACTCATCAGTCATTAATTAACTGAATAGTTATTTGTTTTGTGTTCATTATTGATAAAAAAAGAAGAAAGTTTTTGCATTTAATTTAAAAGAAAAGGTATCATGGAAAGTAAAGTGGATCGTGTGCAGAAAAATTCTTTAGGCACTCCGATAGTTATTGGCAAATCGATTAAAATATTTGCGCCTGCTACAATAGCTAACGTTGTATGCGGCTTCGACGTATTGGGTTTGGCATTAAACGATCCCTGCGATATCATGCAACTTACCTTGACAAAGGAACCGGGAATAAAAATTACCCATAAAGATATTTATCAGCTTCCCACAATACCTGAACAAAATGTTGCCGGCGTGTCTTTGCTGGAGTTGATGCAGGAATTGGAGCATCCTTATGGCTTTGATTTAATAATTGAAAAGCAAATTAAACCAGGAAGTGGTTTGGGTTCCAGTGCTGCAAGTGCTGCCGGCGCTGTATTTGCGGCCAACAATTTATTAGGAAATATATTTTCCAAAGAAGACCTTGTACGCTTTGCAATGGCGGGAGAAAAACTTGCTTCAGGAGTGAAGCATGCTGATAATATTTCGCCTGGTATTTTTGGTGGTATTACACTCATCCGATCTATTTTTCCTTTGGATATAGTTTCGTTAAACGCGCCGCCAATGTTTGTTGCCGTTGTGCATCCGCAAATAGAAGTAAAAACATCTGATGCAAGGGAGATACTTCGCAAAGAGGTGTTACTAAAAGATGCGATAAAACAATGGGGAAATATTGCCGGCCTTGTTGCAGGTTTTATGAAATGTGATTATGGTTTAATAAGCCGCTCCCTGGAAGACGTGATTATAGAGCCAGTGCGCAGCATGCTTATTCCTGGTTTTGATGAGGTAAAGAAACGCAGCGTTGAGGCGGGAGCGTTAGGTGGCGGCATATCAGGTTCAGGGCCTTCAATATTTATGTTGTGTGAGAAAAAAAATATAGCCGAAAAAGTTGAAAAAATTATGAAAGATATTTATGATAATACGGGGCTGAAATATCATACCTATGTAACCACAATTAATAACGAAGGAATTAAAATTGCGTAACTCTAACGCTTTATCATAAACGCTAATTATCAATGCGCTATTTTAGTACCAATAACCATTCTCCAAAAGTAAATTTTAAAGAAGCCACTATTAAAGGCCAGGCCCCGGACAAAGGTTTATATTTTCCGGAGGTTATTCCCGCTTTACCTAAAGAATTTATAACCAATATTAATTCATACGCGAAGGAAGAAGTTGCTTTACAAGTTATACAACCATATATTACTAATGAAATTCCAAAGCAAGCGCTGGAGCGAATTGTAAGCGAGACGATCAATTTTGAATTTCCATTAGTAAACGTTGAAAAGGGCATTTATTCACTTGAGTTATATCACGGCCCTACGCTTGCTTTTAAAGATGTAGGGGCCAGGTTCATGAGCCGCTGTCTTGGATATTTTGTCCAAAACAATGATAAAAAAATAACAGTACTTGTTGCAACTTCCGGTGATACCGGCGGTGCGGTTGCTAATGGATTTTATGATGTAGACGGAGTGGATGTTGTCATTCTTTATCCATCAGGCAAAGTAAGCAGCGTACAAGAATTACAATTAACAACGCCGGGTAAAAATATTACCGCCCTTGAAATTGATGGCTCCTTCGACGATTGCCAGAACCTGGTTAAGCAGGCCTTTGCAGATGAAGAATTAGGTAAACAAAAATTTCTTACTTCTGCAAACTCAATCAATATTGCACGGTGGCTTCCGCAACAATTTTATTATTTTTTTGCATACCAGAAATGGCCGGATAAAAAAAATGCGCCTGTAATAAGTGTTCCCAGTGGCAATTTTGGTAATATTTGCGCGGGATTGTTGGCACATCGTACAGGCTTGCCCGTTAGTCAGTTTATTGCGGCCTGCAATGCCAATGACGTAGTAACCGATTATTTGAAAACTGGAAATTATCATCCGGCAAAACCAATAGCTACAATTTCAAACGCCATGGATGTTGGTAACCCCAGCAATTTTGTTCGTGTGCTTGAATTGTTTGATAAGGAATTTCAACCATTAAAAAAGCTGATGAGCAGTTATTCTTTTTCTGATGAAGAAACAAGAATAATTCTTAAAGAGGTTTATGAGAAACAAAACTATTTATTAGATCCTCATGGCGCAATTGGTTACGCGGCATTAAAAAAATATTTAGAAGGAAATCACGAACAGGGGGGTATTTTTTTGGAGACCGCTCACCCGGTTAAATTTTACGATGTTGTAGAACCGGTTATCGAAACAAAAGTTGTAATGCCCTCTGCCATCAGCGAAATGCTTCACTTAAAAAAACACAGCATAAAGATGCCAGCTGAATATTCTATATTCATGGAGTATTTGTTGGCCAGGTGATTTTAGTATCTGCAAAATCCGCCTGTTAACTTTGAGGTAACTTTTAAGGTCTTTACGAAATAAAATTGTCTTTTTTTTCCCTTTCATGTAACCGGGAGCAAATCTTGAAATCGGAAAAAATAATAAAAAGATTTTAGTAAATGTTACCTATTAAATGATACTAACGGCGGGCATACACTAAATGAATTATTTTATAAGCGAATTGTAATACTTATGCCGACCTACTGATCACCATTTTTTTTGTTTCCTTGAAATTTATACCATAGATAACCCACGGTTTCTTTTAAATAGATTTCCCAACCCAATAAAACCGAAAGGTGTGGCAACAGCATTGAAAAATTAAAATTGCCTGCGCCACCTTCATAATTGGCTGGGTATGGGATGGTAGCAAGGGCTGCATTTTTAAATATAAGAGTTGCCCTCGGCTCGTGAAAGGCAGAAGTTATTAATACGTACGGAGGTTTCAATTGAAGTGAATCTAATATTTGTTTTGCATGATATGCATTATCAAAAGTGTTATTGGACCGATCCTCCACGAAAATAATTGAATCGGGTACACCCATTATTTGCAATTGTGTTTTTACCCACGCTCCTTCACGAAAATCTTTGTTCTCATCTTTTCCGTTGCCGCCGCTAATTAAAATATGTGTGATTGCTCCAAGCTTATATAATTTAAGTGTTTGTATAAATCTATCCGCTGATCCATTGAAATAGCCATTACCATCTGCATCCGGGCCGGCAAATCCACCGAGAACAATTCCGCAACTATAGGTAGTTCCTACAGCCAGAGCTACCGGCTGCGGCTGCCAATTATTTTCATACCAGTCAAGTAAAAATTCATTACTGAATATTAAAAAGATGATTAACGCAAAAATTCTGCAAAGCCTTTTAAGTGAAGTTTTTCGAATAAAAAATCCGCCAAGTAATAATAAGATTATCCAGGTTAATGGCGACAAAATAAAAGATAGAATGGAGGAAGCTATTTGGTGCATGCTTTTTTGCTTGATTTTAATATTTATTAAAAATAAAAGAAAGTTCGCAAATGAACTATCAGGTACCGACTTTTGCGTTTAGCCTTACCAGTTATAGATAAATATTTTTCTATAAAAGTCTTTTCTTGAAATAATTTTTATCGTTAATAAATGGAACGATTATAATTTTATTTATCTTACTATTTAATAAATTTTATTATGAAATCTTACTTATTGCTTTTAGTAATTGCCCCATTTTTTTTACATTCCATTCACCCGCATAAAAATATTCCCAATAAGGACAATCAACGGTGGGTGCAATTGTTTAATGGGAAAAACCTGGATAATTGGATACCAAAGATAGCAGGGTACAAAGCCGGAGATAATTTTGGTAAAACATTTCGCGTGGAAGATGGAATACTCAGTACACGGTATAACAATTATGATAGTTTTAATAAAAGGTTTGGCGCGTTATATTTTGATAAAAAGTTTACCAATTTCAGGCTCAAAGTAGAATATCGTTTTGTAGGGAATACCGCGCCGGGCGGTCCTTCCTGGGGCTACAAAGACGGTGGTATTCAGTATGATTGTCAGCCGCCAAATACAATAGGCCTTGATCAACCTTTTCCTGTTTGCCTTGAATATAATTTGCTTGGCGGCAATGGTAAAGATGAGCGACCAACAGGAGAGATTTGTGCTTCTGGTATGTACGTGGAAATTGATGGGAAAAGAAATACGTCTTATTGTACGCCCCCCATTATAAAGAGAACTTTTGCGGACGACCAATGGGTTACTGCGGAAATAGATGTTGCGGATGGAAAAATCACTCATTGGGTGAATGGAGAAAAGATTTTAGAATTTGAAAATCCCAGGTATGATTCTATGAACATCCTGGCAAAGCAATTTATCGTAACTGGGGATGATGCCGTTAAGGGTGGCTACATTTCACTTCAATCCAATAGTCATCCGATGGATTTTCGCAAAATTGAAATCATGGAACATTAGGCTGTGAAATGGCCGAAGGCAAAGTTGATCTTTTTTAAAAATTGTCGTTGGCGCGGTCGCCTCATTGACCATTAATCCCACTTCCCGATAATTTATTTATTATTTTTTTTAAAAAAATGAGTTTTGATTTAAAGGATATTTATTTATTTTTATATCTAAATTAAATAAATATGAAAAAGATTATTTTTATTGCAGTATTTGGGATTTGCCTTTTTGGTTACTCAGCGGGTTATTCTCAGGACAGTACTAAGGCGAAGGAAAAGGGGCATAAGGTAATGAAAAAAGAATCAAAGGGAAAGTCAAAAAAGGCAGCCAAGAAAACTTATAAGATGGACAAGAAAGCCATGAAAGACAAATAACTTTCAGCTTTCACCCACGGCATTTTTGCACGGGTGCCTTAATTCTATTCTGCGTTTTATTTAACTACCCGTCTTCACCGACGGGATTTTTATTCACAAATATTAAGACTGGTTAGTCATTTCATTTCATTATTTATTTCTAAATATTTTTTTTTGAAATACTGGTCTGCTTTTCTGAAAAGCCATAAATATTATTTATTAACTAGGATAACGCTTGTACCGGCTTGATTGACAATCTTCACACAGCTGTGGACAAGATTTCGGTAAGGTTTTTTTCGTATCAGTTATATTACATAAATAATAATGTATTATCACCAGGTGTTAGGCGAATTTAAATTGGGATTTTCGTAAAAAAGGACGAGCCTATATTACACAAATAGAATTTTGTACTTCTTCATTTTGAGGGACGCCTGTGTGGAAAAAGTAATTGGCTAATCAATCGTAAGAAAAGAAATTGTAATGAAAATAGAAATTGACGACCAAACTATAACTACAATTGGAGTTGTATTTTGCTTGTTAATTGTTGAATGCCTTATGCCCGTTTTCAAGGTTAATTACGTTATCAACATATCTGTAGATATTGCGCTTTGTATAATTTTCAATATCTATAATTATAGGCGATTTAGTAACTTTCAAACCAATAGAGATTTGCAGCTAACGAACAGGAGATTGGCTTTTGCGTTGGTAGCGATTAACCTACCATTTCTTATCGGCATCATTGCTTTATTTCTGACACGCTAACATTACAGTTAATTGTTCCCATGAAAATGAAAGGGAATTTTTCTTTAAATAAATTGGGTCAACATGTCAAATATTAAATGAAGTCTTATAAAATATTTACAGCTTTTTTAGTTGAATTGTAAGGCCGCCGCCGCCTGCAATTTTAATTTCCAAATTGTCTCCTTTTGACAAACTTCTTTTTTCGATGTTGATATGATTTGGATTTTCGTTTGTATCGTCAGCATCTGTATAAATCTCAGCTTCATATTTTCCTTCTCCTAAAAATTTTAGTGGAATATTCAGCGTTCTTTTTTCGTGGTTATTGATTGCACCAATATACCAGTCGCTATTTTTTTTCCTGGCCAGCAATATGTATTGGTCTACTTTGGCGTCGAGTACTTTTGTTTCATCCCATGTGGTGGGAATTTCTTTTATAAAGTCAAAGCCTGGTTGGCCCTCATAGGCGGCAGGGTAATCGCAAACCATTTGCAAATAATTTTCAAGCACTACATACATTGCCAGCATGTGGCAACG
>JBDTKB010000251.1:0-4274 GCA_039935555.1 Ginsengibacter sp.
GAAGACCACGTTGTAGGTAAAGCATCTTTAATTTGGTTTAGTTATGATAAAGGGCCACGTTGGAACAGGATTTTTATGAAGATCAAATAAGATCTCTAAATCTGGTTTAAGAAATTAAGGAAAGGAAGTTATTTTTCCTTAAAAAATTGCCTTACAAGTATATTTATATTTTTGGTAATTAATGTATTCTATCACCCCTTACTTCCATGTTGAGCATAACTCCGGTTTCGTAAGCAATCCATTCTTTCCATCTTTTTCTCACCGTTTCTTTATTAATATAGGTATCTGCCAGGGTTATAAATAAAGTGTAGTGGCCCGCTTCACTTTCCATAAATCGCCTGTAAAAATTTTTCATATAGCTATCTTCCAATCCCTCACTAAGCCGCTTAAAACGTTCGCAACTCCGGGCTTCAATTAGCGCCATGGTGAGTAATTGATCTAACAGTCTTTCATCGGGACTTCCTCCTTTTTTTTGAAATTCAAGAAGCTTGTTTACATATTCATCTTTTCTTTGCTTACCCAATTGCAAATGTCTTTTCCGCAGCTCCGCAATAACCTGCCGAAAATGGCCCCATTCTTCGGTAACAATCGGCGACAGTTCATTTACCAATTCATCTTTATCATTATATTTTTGAATCAATGATATGCAACTGTTAGCTGCCTTTTGTTCGCACCATGCATGATCAGTTAATATATCTCCCAGGGAAATGGCCGCAAGGTCAACCCAGCGTGGATCTGTAACCAATTGCAGCCCTAAAATATTTTTTGTATCCAAAGATAAATTTTCCATTTTTCAAAAATAAGCCGTAATATTTTATATAGAATACAAACCATTATGCTACTTATAATTGCCTTTATTAAATTTGCAAAATGAATCAGAATTTTCTGGAAAAAAAATTAGCACAACGCAGGGAGGAAAATGCATTTCGCTCGCTGGTTACCAATAATGGAAAAATAGATTTTTGCAGTAATGATTACCTGGGTGTTGTAAAAAACAATCTTATTGAAAACTCAACGACTGAACGGCTTGCTCACGGAAGTACAGGCTCACGGCTACTTTCAGGCAATTACAATCTTGCTGAAGAAACTGAAAACTTTATCGCCGATTTTCACGAAGCAGAAGCAGGTTTAATTTTCAATTGCGGTTACGATGCAAATATTGGCTTATTGGCTTCAGTGCCGCAAAAACAGGATGTAATTATTTATGATCAATTATCTCATGCATCCATTCGCGATGGTATTCGTTTATCGTTTGCCGCATCATTTTCTTTTATTCATAACAATGTTGAGGATCTTGAAAAAAAGTTATCATCTGCAATCAAAACTTACGAAAATATCTTTGTTGTAACCGAATCAGTTTTTTCGATGGATGGAGATTTGGCGCGGCTTGCTGATATATCATCAATATGTGAAAAGTACAATGCAGGATTAATTGTTGATGAAGCACATGCCACGGGCGTTATTGGTAACAAAGGAGAGGGGCTGGTTCAGCATTTAAATCTTCAGAAAAAATGCCTTGCACGTGTTCATACTTTTGGAAAGGCTATTGGTTGCCATGGAGCCATCGTCTTGGGGAGCGGCCAGCTAAAAAATTATCTCATCAATTTTGCCAGGCCTTTTATTTATAGCACATCGCTTCCTCCTACGGCAATATCGGCCATTTTAAAATCGTATCATATTTTTCCATTTTTAACCGAAGAAAGATATCATTTAAATAATTTAATTGAACTTTTTAAAAAGGCAACATCAAAATATTTTATTTTAAAAAGTGATACTCCGATCCAGGCCGTAATAGTTCCGGGCAATACTGAGGTGAAAAAAATTGCCGGCATTTTACAGCAAAACAATTTTGACGTACGGCCGATTTTATATCCTACTGTGCCTAAAGGGAAGGAAAGATTGCGGATCGTTCTTCATGAATTTAATACGATTGCAGACCTTGATAAAATGATGGGTTTAATAAAATAATAATTGCCCGGGAGATAGTTTAAATTCTCTTATATTCTTTTTAGTATTTTACATCTTTAAACTCGTATATGCGAATCGTTCCTTTCATAATTTTTGGAGTTATCACAACTGCGCTTATCATTATATTAAATTCTGTTGTATTGTTGCCAGCTCCTTTGGGAAAATTGCTGAGTCCGCAAAACGGCGTGTGGCAAAACGCGGAACCTGTAGACGAGGATTATTCTGCGAACCTGAAATTTCCTCAGCTTAACGGAAAAGTAGATGTTTATTTTGATGAAAGGCTGGTACCTCATGTAATAGCCGAGCAAAATAATGATGCCTATTTCGTTCAAGGATACTTGCATGCAAAATTTCGTTTATGGCAAATGGAGTTTCAAATTTATGCCGCATCAGGAAGGCTCTGTGAATTAGTTGGAAAAAAAGCGCTTAGCCTTGACCGTGATAAGCGCAGGTTAGGGATGGTATTTGCTGCCGAAAATTCTTTGAAAGAAATTGAAAAAGATCCTGAAACCGCCGCCGCGTGTGATAATTATACAGCCGGTGTAAACGCTTATATTGAAAGCCTGAATGAAAGCACACTTCCTTTAGAATATAAATTGCTTGGTTATCGCCCGGAGAAATGGACTAATTTAAAAACGGCAACTTTTGTAAAATACATGGCTTTTGAACTGGCTGGCTCGGAAAATGATTTTGAATATACCAACGCGAAATCCGTTTTTTCGTCCAGTGACTTTGATAAATTATATCCAATAATCATGGATTCTGTAGATCCAATTGTTCCCAAAGGAACTGTATTTCCTAAACCAGGCATAGATTTAAAAATTCCTGCGTCGGCGGACTCACTTTACTATGACACGAAAGATTCAACAACTATTGACGAGCAAAGGCCCGATCCAAATAATGGAAGCAACAATTGGGCAGTTAACGGCACAAAAACAAAAAGCGGGTATCCCATACTTTGTAACGATCCGCACCTTGGACTCAACATTCCCTCGCTTTGGTACGAAATGCAAATTACAACACCAACATATAACGTTTATGGAGTATCATTTCCAGGAGCTCCGTTCATTATTATCGGTTTCAACGATAGTTGTGCATTTGGCGTTACAAGTGCCGAACGTGATGTGAGAGATTATTATGAAATAAAATTTAAAGATGACAGCCGCAAAGAATATTGGTTCGATAGCCAATGGGTAAAAACAAATTTTAGAATTGAAAAAATAAAATTGAAAGGTGAACCCGACTATCTCGACACGGTGGCGTATACAAATATGGGCCCCGTTATGTATGATAAAAGTTATAGTGGCGGCCGCAATACCAATAATAAATATTATGCAGTAAGGTGGAAAGCACACGACCCCAGCAATGAATTAAAAATGTTTACGCTGCTGGATAAAGCAAAAAATTATGATGATTATCTTGAAGCGATAAAATACCTGCATACGCCGGGACAAAATTGTGCATTTGCAAGCAAAAGCGGGGATATCGCGATTTGGGATCAGGGAGAATTTCCTGCAAAATGGAAGCGACAGGGCGACTTTGTAATGCCCGGCACAGACAGCAGTTATTTTTGGCAAGGAATGATTCCGCAGGAGGAAAATCCTCACCAAATTAACCCGGCAAGAGGATTTGTAAGCAGCGCGAATCAATTGCCCGCAGACAGTACTTATCCATATTATCTCAGCGGAACTTTTCCGCCTTATCGCGGCTGGGAAATCAATAAAAGATTAAGTTTAATGAACAATATCACTCCGCAGGATATGATGACTTTACAAACGGACAACTACAATGTTTTTGCGGAACAGGCGATACCGGTCTTTTTAAAGAATATGGATGTGTCGAAGCTTTCAAATGGTGAAAAAAAATATTATGATATTTTAAAATCGTGGAACCTGCGAAATGATGCGGATTCAAGAGGCGCCACATTATTCGTTCTAACATGGGATAGTCTTGAAAATGTTGTGTGGAAGGATGAATTATTGAAACCGAATCTTCAAATGATGATGCCGCATGAAGGTACTTTGCTCGAAAATATTTTAAAAGATTCTGCATTCAGTTTTCTCGATAATATTAATACACCACAAATGGAAACTTTATCAGATGATATAACAACTGCTTTTAAACAAGCGGCTAAGGTTGCTGCAGAAGCTGATGCAGATGGGAATCTTTCCTGGGCAAAATACAAAGACACCAAAGTATTAAATCTTGCCCGGATTGAAGCTTTTAGCAGGTTGCATTTACCCATTGGCGGAGGAACGAACACCATCAACGCAGCCAACGAACAACATGGGCCAAGTTGGCGAATG
>JBDTKB010000252.1:0-38264 GCA_039935555.1 Ginsengibacter sp.
TGGTTTGATGCGAAAGTTGAGCTTTCTTTCGGTGAACAGCGGATCGGAATCTCGGAAATTAAAAAGGCCCTGGCCAATAAGCAATCGTTTGTTCAGCTAAACGACGGTTCGCTAGGAATTTTACCGGATGAGTGGATAAACAAATATGGCCTTCTTTTTAAAGTTGGTGAGGGAAAAGAAAATAAGCTTCGTCTTTCAAGGTTTCACCTTAGTGTTATTGATGATTTGTATGAAAAGCGGGATGAAACCGAACTTTCTTTTGAACTAGATGAAAAATACGAGAGGTTAAGAAATTTTAAAAGTATTCCGGAAATTGATGTGCCGGAAGAATTGGAAAACCGCTTGAGGCCTTACCAGGTTTCAGGTTTCCATTGGCTTAATTATTTAAACACAGTGGGCTGGGGAGGAATTCTTGCTGATGACATGGGCCTTGGTAAAACAGTCCAGGCGCTAAGTATGCTTAGTCACTACGCAAAGGTAGAAGGCAAATTAAAGGCACTCGTGGTTTGTCCGACAACGCTTATCTATAATTGGGAAAATGAAATCAAAAAATTTACCCCGTCCCTTACTTATTGTATACATCATGGCAGTCTTCGTTTTAGAAAACCTGATGATTTTGGAAATTTCAACATTATAATTACAACGTATGGAACGCTAAGGAGTGACATTCAATTAATGATGAAAATTTTATTTGACTATGTTGTTCTTGACGAATCACAAGCCATAAAAAATCCTTCGTCCAAAGTGACAAAGGCCGCCTGTTTGCTTACTTCCAGAAATAAGTTATGCATGAGTGGTACGCCATTGCAGAACAATACATTTGATATTTATGCCCAAATGAATTTTTTAAATCCGGGACTTTTAGGTTCTGTCGAATTTTTCAGAAATGAATTTTCCACGCCCATTGATAAGTTAGGAGAACAGGAACAAAAAGACCATTTACGTAAGCTTTTATTTCCATTTATATTACGTAGAACAAAAGAACAGGTTGCAAAAGACTTGCCTGACAAGACTGAGACGATACTTTATTGCGAGATGGAAGATGCGCAAAGAAAAGTGTATGATGCTTATCGGAATGTTTATCGGGATAAAATAATGGGAGTTATTGACGGAGAAGGAATAGAAAGGTCGCAGCTTACCATTTTGCAGGGTTTGATGAAGCTGAGACAAATATGTGACAGCCCTGCTATACTTAATGAGGAAGAAAAGTATCCCAACAATTCAATTAAACTGGAGGAGCTAACCAGGGAAATCACTGAAAATATAGGCGAACACAAGGCATTGATCTTTTCACAATTTCTTGGAATGCTGGCATTAATAAAAGAGAAACTTAAGGAAAATGAAATTCCTTTTGACTATTTCGACGGAAGTACCCCCCCAAGCGAACGGGAGCGGGCTATACAAAATTTTCAAAATAATGAAAAATCCCGCGTTTTTCTTATTTCCCTAAAAGCCGGTGGAGTCGGCTTAAATTTAACAGCGGCCGATTACGTTTATATTGTAGATCCATGGTGGAATCCGGCAGTTGAGCAGCAAGCAATTGACCGTACTCACAGGATCGGGCAAACCAAAAATATTTTTGCTTACAGAATGATTTGCAAGGATACGATCGAAGATAAAATATTGCAGCTTCAGGAAAGAAAACGCATCCTTGCAAAGGAATTAATTTCCGATGACCAGACTTTCGTGAGAGGCTTAAGTAAAGAAGATGTAGAATATCTCTTTAGTTAGAATTTAAGATGTGATGTAATCTTTTAATCTTTGAAATTCTTTTTTATTGCCAGATTCAAAAAGCGCAATAAAGTTTTTTGAAAGGTTGGTGATAAACATTGAGAGCACTGTCTTTTTTTGGTCGATTTGATTTTTCATAAAAAAATGGTTTTAAAAAGGGTTAAATTTTAGATATTTAAGACTTTAAAATAAAAACAACTTTGATAATTTTACAATAGCACATTCACCCTTTTCTCTTTTCCGTAATTTCCGCAGTTTTGATTTCCTGCATGTAATGGAAAAAAAATCGAAACAAAATTTTTTTACTTACGATTTTTGATTCTTCCTTTTCTATAATGTTTTATGTTGTAAAATTCCGGATTCTGCGTTATTCTCTCGATTAACATGCGCATTACATTCTGGATAAAGCCTGCGGGACCTCCGTTATTTTTTGTTTTCATAATTGGATATGGAAAAATATAACGCATATATTTTATGCATTATTGCGTAAAAATGAAGCTTTTCAAGTTAAATTCGATTGAACGGAAAAAAATCATAAAAAAAGCAACATGTAATTAATTTTACATGTTGCTTTTTTAAAATGCTTCGATAGATATCCTAATCAGCTTTGCCAAATTTCTTTTCCAGTGTAAGAGATCCAGTGGCAGAGGCGTCAACATTGTACCAGTTTTTATCATCCTCTAAAACGATATGGTAAGTAATATTTTCATCATTTGCTACCTCTGTTATTCCAAATATAGTTTTGCCGGGATATTTTTCAAAGACTTTTGCCCTTATTGCCGGGGATAAATCTTTTGCGGAATAATAGCGCGTAGTACTCAGCACAACGCCATCCGGTGAGTAATCGATCCGGCAAGAAGTATTATCAGCATCACTAAAAACCACTTCATAATATTTTTCATAATCATACCACACCGGTTGCTTAACCTCCGGGAAGGCCTGGTGAAATATTTTTAAAACTTTTTCATTGACAGCACGGGAAGGCTTTGCAAAAATAGAAGTTGCAAAAAGTAATGAAGCAATGGATAAACAAATAATCTTTTTCATAATTTTTATTTTAATCTGTTAAGGAATCAGGCATAAAAGTAAGAGCGATCATACACTCCAAAAAAGGAATTGTTATCACTGGTAATGCAGTACAGCAGCGAGTTTCGTTAATGTAACGTTAACGAAAAGGATAAAGCATTGTATTAAGAAATCGAAAGAAGCATTTTAAATGTTGAAGCGGCATTTAATAAATTCAAGCTTAGGAAATACAAATTGATTTTTTTAAATAATTGAGGATAGATGGCATTTTAATCATAATGCATTTAGTGATTTTAATAATGTTGATAAAAATAAGATGCGTGCCACGCAGAGTTTCGGCTTAAAATGCTTGAAATTAATTCCTAAAACACAGCGGGCCTTTCTAAAAACCTTTTAGGTTTTAGTAACTTTGCAGCATGCAATTATATTTAGAGGGATTGAATGATCAACAACGGGAAGCGGTACTACATCGCGATGGTCCGATCATGATAGTGGCCGGTGCAGGAAGCGGCAAAACTAAGGTATTAACTACGCGCATCGCCCATCTTTTGGCCACAGGCGTAGATGCATTTAATATACTTGCGCTTACGTTTACAAATAAGGCAGCAGCAGAAATGAAGGAGCGCGTAGAACGTATTCTTGGTAATAATGAAGCCAGGAATTTATATATTGGCACCTTTCATTCCGTTTTTGCAAGGATACTTCGTGCCGAAGCTGAAAAGCTTGGTTATCCCAGAAACTTTACAATTTATGACACTGATGATGCAAAAAGTGTAGTAAAGACTGTGGTGAATGAATTGAACCTGGACGATAAACACTACAAACCGAATACTATTTACAATAGAATTTCGTCTGCTAAAAATGGATTGATCACGCCATCAGAATACATAAACGATTATGGTTTGCAGCAGGAAGATATGCGTTCAAACAGGCCGATGACCGGCCAGATTTATGATGCATATTGCAAGCGCTGTTTTAAAAATGGTGCAATGGATTTCGACGATCTATTGTTGAAATTTTATTTATTATTAAGTACGCATCCTGAAAGCCTGAGCAAATACCAGCGCAAGTTCAAGTATATAATGATTGATGAGTACCAGGATACCAACACTGCCCAATACCAGATCATTAAATTGCTGGGCGCGATGCATGAAAATGTGGCTGTAGTGGGCGACGATGCTCAAAGCATTTATAGTTTTCGCGGCGCCACTATTGAAAATATTTTGCAGTTTCAGAAAGATTATGATGAGGTAAAAATTGTTTTGCTGGAACAAAACTATAGGAGTTCGCAAAGTATTCTTCACGTTGCAAATAATGTAATCGCAAACAATAAAGGCCAGCTTCCTAAAAAATTATGGACAAGTAATGCTGAAGGTGAGAAAATAAAATTAGTGCGCACTGCTACTGACAATGACGAGGGCAAATATGTGGCAGACGCCATCCAGGAACAAAAACTAAGGAACCATCACAGGAATAGTGATTTTGCCATTCTTTATAGAACAAATGCTCAAAGCAGGAGTTTTGAGGAAAGCCTTCGGCGAATGAATATTGCCTATAGGATTTATGGCGGAATTAGCTTTTATCAAAGGAAAGAAATTAAGGATTTTTTGAGCTACCTACGGGTAATAATGAACCCGGGAGACGAGGAAGCGTTGAAGCGGATCATAAATTTTCCGGCCCGCGGCATTGGCAAAACGACTATAGAAAAGGCTGTTCTATTTGCCAATCAACAGAATATTTCCATGTGGAATGTGCTGGAGCACGCCGCAGAATTTGGATATAAAGCTTCGACGCTTGAAATCATTACCAACTTTGTGATCATGATAAAAATGTTTCAAAGTGAATTGCAGAAAAAAAATGCTTACGATCTTTCAATATTGGTCGGCAAAAATACAAATCTTGTAAAAGAGCTCTTTAACGATAAGACTGTTGAAGGCCTTGCCAGGTATGAAAACCTGCAGGAATTGCTCAACTCTATAAAAGAATTTACTGAAACGCCGACCGAAAATGGCGAATTACTGGACAAAAGCCTTGGAAGCTATTTGCAACAAATAACGCTTCTTACCGACGCCGATGATGATAAAGGAGAATTAGATGTGGTTAAGCTGATGACGATACATGCTGCAAAAGGATTGGAATTTCCTGTGGTTTTTGTGGGAGGCCTCGAGGAAACTTTGTTCCCCAATTCAATGTCCATCAACACAAGGGAAGAACTTGAAGAAGAAAGACGATTATTTTATGTAGCGATTACACGGGCAAAGCAAAGATTGTGGCTCACTTATGCAAATACCCGGTACCGGTTTGGAAATCTTACCCAAAATGATCCAAGCAGATTTATAGAAGAACTTCCGGAAGAGCGGCTTGACCGTGCGTTCGCCGGCGGTAATATGCGTAATAATCAATCAGCCAATCATTGGAATGCTTTCGATAAATCAAAATCAGATTTAGGAAGGCAAAGTACCCAGGAAAGGAGGCCTGCCGCAGAGAAACCTGCTTATCTTATCAATTCTCAGGCAATTAAAATAAAGGAGCATGTGCCATCCATAGGCTTCGCTCCGAGTGACACCACCAATTTGCAAACCGGGCAAAAGATAGAACATCAAAAATTTGGCTTTGGAGAAGTAATTAAAATGGAGGGAGCCGCTCATAACCCTGTAGCGACTGTAAAATTTGAGTTTAACGGTGAAAAGAAAATAATGCTGAATTATGCAAAATTGAGAATTGTAGAATAATTCCTTAAAGAATAATTGCTTTATTAATAATCATCTCTTGCTTTCATTGAGTGGCTTTTTCGTCTTTAATCTTTACCTTTGTAACTTAATTTTTTTTATGATTAAAACAGGCAACCCGGTAATTAGCATTTATACTGAAATGACACCTAATCCCGAAACAATGAAGTTTGTGGCAAATAAACTACTTTACCCGGGAAAGAGTATTGATTTTCAGGATGAAACAAGTGCTTCTCCATCGCCTCTTGCTATGGAACTTTTTACTTTTCCCTTTATCAAATCCGTTTTCATCGCAAGTAATTTTGTAACCCTTACAAAAACAAATGAAACTGAGAATTGGCAGGATGTAATTCCCTCAATTAAGCAATTTTTAAAAGAATATTTGCAGGAAGGAAAGCCAATCGTTAATGAAGACCAGGTAGCCACCAGGAAAACGGAAAGCACCAACGAAGTAAGCGCAGATGACGACGATGTGGTTAAAAGGATAAAGGAATTACTTGAAAATTATGTAAAACCAGCGGTTGAAATGGACGGCGGCGCCATACAATTCAAAAGCTATGAAGATGGACGAGTAAACCTGATGTTGCAAGGAAGTTGTAGCGGATGCCCCTCATCAATGATTACACTGAAAGCCGGTATTGAAGGAATGATGAAGCGAATGATTCCTGAAGTGAAAGAAGTTGTTGCAGAAGCCGACTAAAATAATGGATATTAAAATATTGAGGCATCTTTTAAAGGATGCCTTTTTTATTGATATCTAAGCTACATTTGATACTCAACTTTTTATTTGAGCATTACAGAAATTTTTCAGCAATTTATAGCCGACATAAAGAATACTACACTGTTGGAATACCTTGCAGTATTTTTTGGAATAGCAAGTGTTTGGTACAGCATGCGTGAAAATATTCTCGTTTACCCGGTGGGGTTAGTCAGCACAATTATCTACGTCTACATAAGTATAAAGGGTAGTTTACTTGGAGAAGCCTCGGTAAATTTTTATTACACTGTGATGAGTATTTATGGTTGGATACTGTGGGCTAAAAAAAATCAACAACGGGAGCATGTTGTTGTAATTACCTGGTCAAATAAAAAGGAATGGGTGCAGGAATTAATTTTTTTCGCATCCTTTTACATTGTCATATTTGGCGCGCTTACTTACCTCAAAAAAGATTTTGCACCCGGCGCTATTCCCTGGGCTGATGCATTTGCCAGCGCAACTGCGTTTACGGGCATGTGGCTGATGGCCCGTAAAAAAGTTGAAAGCTGGTATTGGTGGGTGATTACCAACTTAACATCTATTCCATTGTATTTTGTGAAGCATTATGTATTTACGAGTATATATTATATTGTTTTACTCGTAATGGCGTTTTGGGGTTTAAAGGAATGGATAGCACGGGCTAAAAAACATATTGTTGAGAAAGAAGAAATACCAGGATGGAAGCAATAAAAAAATTTGTAATAATAGGACCGGAATCAACAGGAAAGAGCACACTATGCGCCCAACTTGCATTGCATTTTGGAACGAATTGGGTTCGCGAATACGCGAGAGAATATCTCGAAAAAAACGGAACCGAATATGAATTTGATAACCTGCTCTCGATTGCGAAAGGACAAATAGATCTTGAAAATTCTGCCATGTTGCAAACTAAAAACAGCTCATCCAACAAAATTTTTATCGACACAGATATGTATGTAATGAAAGTTTGGTGTGAATATGTTTTTCATAAGTGCCATAACTGGATATTAAACCAAATTGCCGAAAGGCATTATGATGGCTACCTTTTATGTAATGTGGATTTACCCTGGGTTAAAGATGAACTTAGAGAATATCCGGACGTAGAAACAAGGAATAAATTGTATCATTTTTATAAAGATATTTTGGTTAACCAATCAGTGCCGTGGATAGATATAAGCGGCACCTATGATGAACGAACAAACAAAGCTATAGAATTTGTAAATCAAATTTAACGATTAGTGTGCTGCTTATTTTAGCAACGCCTGTATGTCAGGATCTGCCTCTAAATTATTCATTTGTCTTAATATCCATGGATATCTTAAAGCAACGTGTGCTGATAATGGCTTTATTGTAAAACCGATTGGGTTGGGCAGGCAGGCGGCAATTAGTGCAGCCTCTTTTTTTGATAAATTTATTGCAGGTTTTTTAAAATAATGTTCGGAGGCTGCCTCAGCTCCAAATATTCCCGGGCCCATTTCTGCGACATTCAAATACATTTCCAGGATGCGCTTTTTACTCCAAAACGTTTCAATCATAAAAGTAAAATACACCTCAAGTCCTTTACGCAAATAACCTCCATGTTGCCAGAGGAAAACATTTTTAGCCACCTGTTGGCTTATTGTGCTTGCTCCCCGCAACGATTTGCTTTTTTGATTATGCTTCATCGCCTTTTGAATACTCTTGAAATCAAAACCGTTGTGGTCAGGAAACAATTGATCTTCACCTGCCATTACTGCGACCTTAATATTTGGACTTATTTCCTTCATGTTCATATATTTTCTATGAAGCCCATGGCCATGAACAAGACTACCAATTTGAGTAATTGTTATGGGCGGATTGATCCATTTGCAAAAAATTATGTATAAGAAAGATATAAGAAAAGTAAGGAGGAAAAATTTGGCGATGCCCCACAAGATCCTTTTTACGAAACTTCTTTTAGCCTTTTTTGATTTGGTTGCCAATAAAAAAATTTTATTTCACCCGGATGTATTCCAGTGAATATTTTTTGCCGAGAATGAGGCCTTTGCTGCCAGATTTTACCAGAAGATATCCAATAATAGCAAGAAAAGCTGCGCCGCCCACAAGATAAGGACTTGCATAATATTGAGATTTCGGCTTTGTGAAAAGCCACGTTCCCAAACCAACCGTTGTTAATAACACGCCACCGCCAAATAGTGCCCCGCCGGACGCTGACCAGTCAAAATTATTTTTATTGTTTCTGCCAAAACCTGTTATTTGTTTATAATTAATACTGAACGGGTAAGTACCTACTGTATCAAGAAAATAAAAGCCAAGGCTGGATGGTATTTGCCTTATATCATATTGCACAAGAAATAGTGAATCGCGCCTGATAGACTGAATTAATCCGCTGTAAGAGCCTGTTGACGTGTTGAAAGCAATCTGGTTTCCCGGAAAGAATGTTCTCAAAGTGCGATTATTTTTTTTCAGAAGTAGAATATCAGATGGTTGTGCTGCACTTGAAGAAAATAAGAAAAAGGACAGGATTAAAGGAAAACAAAATTTCATGGGGTCAAGTGTTTATTTATAAAGAATAAAACACCGGTGAGCAATACCGTACCAAAGATGAGCAAAATTAAACCGGAAATTTTGTTAATAAGCCTAATATTTTTTACAGTAAGCTTAGACGCCAATTTTCCGGCTAAAGTGACCTTTACAACATCGGCCGACATATTTAAAAGAAGGGTTGTTGAGAAAATAATAATGCGTTCTCTCACCGTATGAGTAACTGCAATCGCAGTTGCTGCAGTAAGCCAAAAAGCCATCACCGCAGGATTGAGCGTGTTAAGTAAAAATCCCTGCAGCGCAATTTTTGCGTGATCACTTGCCTTTAACGGAGGAATGGAAACATCCTCGGGATGTTGTGATACTTTTTTAAAAAATAAATAATGAACTCCCATACCAATAAGAAATATGCTTCCGGCAATACCGATGGGTTTTTTAAAATCCATAAGATGTGTAACGAGTTCAGAAAAAATATTGCTTAAAATAACCAGTAAAAAATCACTAATCCACACGCCAATTACAAAACTAAATCCACCTTCTTTTCCATTATTGATGCTCTGCTTAATAATCGTGAAAATTACCGGCCCAACCGATATTACCAGTAGCAGGCCCATCGCAAGACCTTTTAGTATTGCCTCAAGAACATCTACCATTTACACGAAAAGTGTTTAAATATTATAAAAAAGGGGAATTATAAAACTATAATAAAATATAAGAAGGTTAATGCTACAGGTAATGAAGTTAAAAATATTATACTTTCTCGCCGCTTAAAAATTTCTGCCAGTCTTCCAGCATTTTACCTTTTAAAACCCTGGGAAATTTATGCTGGCCTCCAACTTTACCTTTAGATTTCATAAAATTCATGAAAGTTTTTTCACTCAACACGTCCACGAAAATTTCCTTTAATGCATGTTTTCTTTCCACTTCATAATCATCATTTAGCTCCTTTAGCTTTTCGTCGATCATAATTTTCAAGTGCTCAGAATTCACAATATCATCCGTTGATATGAACCAGTGATGAGCAAAAAAACTGCCGTACGGAACGCCGGCAACTGTAAATTCTCCTATAGATATATTAAGCTCCTCACTCACCAGCTTAATTGCCTGATTCATGTTATCGACACTTAAATGTTCGCCTACCAGGCTTAAAAAATGTTTTGTCCTCCCGGTGATTATGATCTCACTTTTTTCGATATCAACAAATTTGATCGTATCTCCCAACAGATATCGCCAGGAACCCGCGTTGGTACTTATAAGAATAGCATAGTTTTTATTCTCTTCAACTTCGTGAATCATTAAGGCTTCCGGGTTTTCAACCATATTTCCTTCGCTGTCAAAATTTTTATAATCAAAAGGAACAAATTCAAAAAAGATATTATTATTAATAGCAAGGCGCATTCCCTTTGCGTCTTGCCGGTTTTGATAGGCGAGAAAGCCTTCGCTGGCCAAATAAGTTTCAATATAAGTGATCGGCTTGCCTAATAATTTATCAAATCCTTTTTTATAAGGCTCAAGGGCTACACCGCCGTGCACATAAAATGCAAGGTTGGGCCATATTTCATGAATATTTTTAAGGTTGTATTTTTCTACCACCTTTTCCATACAAAGTTGTACCCAGGCGGGCACACCTACCAAAAAAGCGATATCCCATTCCGGAGCACGTTCTACAATTTCGTCCAGCTTCTTTGACCAATCTTTTTCTCTGGCAATTTTTTTACCGGGCTTATACATACTCTGGAACCAAAACGGTATATTTTTAGCCTGAATGCCGCTTAAATCACCTGCATAATATGTAGCAGACTTTTGTAAATGAGTGCTTCCACCAAGCATAAGCCAACCCTTACCCACAGAGGACTTCGGCACATTGCTGTAAGAGGCAAGGCTGATAAGCTGGCGTATACTTGTAAGTGTATTAGCCCGAATTAGGTCTTTTGTTACCGGAATATATTTACTGGAAGAATCACTTGTGCCACTGCTTAAAGCAAAAAACTTGATAGTTCCCGGCCAGCACACATCGGGCTTTCCGTCGAGTGCCCGGTACCACCATTCATGAAAAATTTTGCTATAATTATAAGTGGGTACTATTTGCTGAAAAGATTTACCAGGATGCCTGCTAAGTAATATTTCATCAAATAAATATTTTTGGCCGAATTCAGTAAACCGGGATTTTCTCAATAATTTAATTAGCACTTTCAATTGTTGCCTCTTTGGAGAACTCACAGGAATATTTAATGCCCTGGAAAGAGATTTAGGTAATTTGAGGTCTATAAATGCCATTCAATTAGAAAGTTGAGACTAGTAGCAAATTTAACGAATACTAAAGGTAGATGTAATAATAATTTAAGAAATCGCGAACCTAAAAAAGTAAATTACATTTATATCAATATATAACCGCCTGATAAGTCCTTCATACCGTTTGCTAAATGAATCTATTTAATTGAAAATAAAGAATAAACTTTACTATTCAAAAAAAGTATTTACCAGGTTGCTTGCCAAATTCACTTCAGTTATGATTTTTAAATAAAGGTGTGTCTTTCAATAAAATCGTGTGTGTAGTTTTTAATCAGGATGCTCCCGGCCGGTTTTCGTCGGGAGTTTTTTTTTAAATTTAAATCTTAATCATTCTTAATTAGGGAAATACTTTAATTAAGGAAATGTTTGTAAAGGAATATTTCATGGAAAATATTTTGGATCATTAAAATTATTTCTAGCATTATCTAATAAATTTAAGCAGGTAAAAAAATTACATTAATTTTACTGCAAATGTGTTAACTTATCCTTCATTGAAAGTTAGTCATTCCCTTTCCGGAGATTGCCCTCTGAATAAAAAAAATTAAATTAGAATTCTTACATGTACAATCACATCTGGAAAAAATACCTTCCCATTATTAAAATATTAATGAAGAAATCAGCCGGAGATGACCAGGTTCTGGACCTTAACAGGGTTGATTTTGAAAGGGCAGGTACCGGCCGAAAAGCAGGATATAAATTTGTTATCGAGTTTACTGATGGGAAAGTTGGAAATGTGATTAGTGGTTCTACCCTTGCGATGCACCTTGCGGCTGTAATATTAGAAGATGAAAGTGCCCGCCAGATTCTCAAAGAAAATAATTACGAGGTTAGCCTGAACACTAAATTTCAGCTATCTATTAAAAATGTAAGTACAGTAGAAGAAAGCAAACCTTCTCCAAAAAAGAAAGCAAAAGAATCTGCCGAAGAAGAAGCCAAAGAAAGCGAATAGCGTACGAATTTCTCTCCCATTTCCTCATCATATTGTTGCATGTTATATGATTTATGTCTTGCATAATCATGAATTATTTTTTTGAAATGAACAATTTTCCTTTGAAGAAGTTTATTTATTATATTCCTTAATGTATGTCAAAAAAGTATTATCAAAAAAGGCAAGAAGAGAATGGCGAAAAGAAAGGATCAGTAAGCGAAGCTGGGTACAATGAAGAAAATGAAGCTATCATCAATCAATCTCCTAAAAAAAATCCTGCCCCGCCAAAATCAAAAGATGATCCATCTTTGTCCTCAATAAAAAGCCAGGGAAAAAATTCTTCAAAGCTAAAGTGATCTGGAAAATTAGCAACATTTCTGGTAGTTCGTTCAAATTGAGTGCCTTGGGTTCATCATTTTTCTTACGAAACCGTTTCAAATCAAACACGTTTACATCCGTTTAAAACACTTCACAAGAACTTGTAACTATAATTATTGGCTTAAGGTTTGAATAACAAATTCAAAACATCTGAATGCCTGAAGGACCATCCATTGTAATTCTTAAAGAAGAAACCATTCAATTTAAAGGGAAAAAAATTTTAGCTGTTGAGGGCAACAGCAAGCTTGATATTCAGCGATTATCAGGCAAAAAAATTTTGGATTTTAAAACCTGGGGAAAGCATTTTTTAATTTGTTTTAAAGATTTTACTGTCCGCATTCACTTAATGCTATTTGGAAGTTATCGAATAAACATGCAAAAAGAAGCGATTCCCAGGTTGAGATTGGTATTTAAAAAAGGCGAAATTAATTTCTACGCTTGTGCCATTAAATTTATTGAAGAAGAGGTTGACGATGTATATGACTGGACTTCTGATGTAATGAATGACGATTGGAACCCGAAGGAGGCAAAACGAAAACTAAAGCTAGTTGGAAAAGAAAACGTGAGTGACCTTTTGCTTGATCAAGACATTTTTACGGGTGTAGGCAACATCATTAAAAACGAAGTTTTGTTTCGGGTACGCCTTCATCCTGATAATAGAATGGCAGATATTCCAACATCAAAGGTGAACGAGCTTATTAGAGAAGCCCGCAACTACAGTTTTGATTTTCTTAAGTGGAAAAAGGAATTTGTGCTGAGAAAGCATTGGCTTGCTTATGCGAAAAAAACCTGTCCACGATGCAAAATTCCCCTCTTTAAAAAGTATGTTGGAAAGACGAAAAGGAGAACCTTTTTTTGTTCTAATTGCCAGGTTCTGTATAGTAAATTGCCAAAAGAAAAAGCTTCGCGAAATTAGCTTTGAAAGAAAAATCAAAAATTAATTCATAGATAAGCTTGTTGCAGAAAAAGTATCTCCCTGGTTGATATCGCCTGTATCGTATCCTTTTTTAAACCAATACATTCTTTGTACAGAAGTGCCGTGGGTAAAAGAGTCCGGAGTTACAGTTCCCTGCGTTTCCTGCTGAAGCCTGTCATCGCCAATAGCGTTGGCAGCAGTTAAAGCCTGCGAGATATCGTTAGGATCAATTACATTTTTCATTTGCTGATCATAATGAGCCCAAACACCTGCGTAAAAATCTGCCTGCAATTCAAGCCTTACAGAATATTTATTGTATTCGGTTTCGCTCACCTGTTGTTGGATGCGTTCCATTTTTTGTGTAATGCCAAGCAAGTATTGAACGTGGTGGCCGACTTCATGCGCAACAACATATGCCATAGCAAAATCACCTGAAGCATTAAATTTTTCTTTTAATTCCTGCGCAAAAGAAAGATCTATATATACATCATGATCAACAGGGCAATAGAATGGCCCGCTGGAAGAACTTGCATTTCCGCAGCCTGACGTGGTGGCATCACGAAAGAGGACTAAAGTCGGTTTAGTGTAAGTTTTCCCCATATTGCTAAAGAGCTTAGTCCATACATCTTCAGTATCGGCTAATACCACCTTTACGAACTTGGCTTCGTTATCGTCGGCAGCTTTTTGCTGGACACTCATTTCCTGCTGAGGTTGTTGTTGCAGATCTTGTTGCAATTGATTTACATCACCGCCGCCCAACAGAAATTTCGCAATTATAAAAATTACACCCAACACTCCGCCTCCTACGGCTACATGGCCGCCGGTGATTCCCCTGCGATCATCTACATTATCACTTTCTCTTCTGCCCATCCATTGCATAATATTAAATTTTAGATGTCAATGATAATTCATTTTATGAACCGAATGAACTTTACTCAATTTTATTGCCAGCTTTTTTTTAGAAAGCATTACGCCGCATCCTTTATAAATAAATCCCTTGTAGTGTACATTTACTTTATACCGGTATAAGGTATCACTCATACCATCGCTGCAGATCTGGGGGAAAATAGTTATGCTCCATCTCGTTGTATCTTTTTTGAGTTTATAAAGAGTGCTATCGTTATTTGTGATAGGGTTTTCCGGAGCCGCTATTAACGGCTTCTTCCAGTCTGCTAGTTTAAATAAAATAAATTGCTGATTTTTGATTTCAATATTCCAAGAAGGCTTTGTTCCCATTGCAATAAAATCAATTCCTTCAGCCCTTTTTTTGTTCCATTCGTCGTTACTATCAGCAAGGTTTTTTTTAGTAAGAATATATTTAAATGGATCTTTTACAGTAACTCCGTTTATACTCGTAAAAAAAAGAGAATCATTTTTTTTCAGCATTACAATTCCCACCTTATTATTTCTTTTCAATTCGATTTTATCATTATTTAAATCCCATATACCAGCACCTTTTTTCGGAGCGTTATTCTTATCAAGCATTACTTGTTCTTCCTGGTATGTTTTATCACTATAAAAAATAACAGTTTGCTGCAGCCCCTTGCAGCTTGTGCACGGTAATATTCCCTGATAAGCCCCTGTTGGAAGACTATCTGCAAGCTGTTCTAAATTGGATGTCGCTTTTAAAGCAGTTGTGCTATCGGAAACCTTTGTAATATTAGCTACATATTTATCCTTTTCTTGTGAAGCATCCTGGTTACAGGAGTGTAAAATTATACCAACAAGAAAAAGAAAAACAAGTTTCATTCCGGCTGAATTTCTATGAAAATAAAATAAATTACCAGAATGTTTTTAATTAATTCCAGGGCCGATCAAAACGGGCAATTTCTTCTTTGGTAATGAAAAGGAGTTTTTTTGTAAAAGATTTCTTGAAGGCAATGAAATTTAAATTAAACTAAATTATTTGCCAATTATTGCTAAATATATTAGTGTTAATAACTAATAATATATATATTTGCGTATCTAATAACTTTACAGCTATTCTTAAAAGTCAATTAATTTATTATGGCAACAGCAGAAAAAAATATCGATAAAAACGTTGAGAGATTAAAAGCGCTCAGGCTTACTATTGACAAAATTGATAAAGATTTTGGAAAGGGAAGTGTGATGATGATGAACGAACGTTCGCAAGAGCCACAAGCGGTAATTTCAACGGGTTCTATAGGCCTTGATGTTGCTTTAGGAATTGGCGGCGTCCCTAAAGGCAGGGTTGTAGAAATATATGGCCCGGAGTCTTCGGGTAAAACAACACTTGCAATTCATATAATTGCCGAAGCACAAAAAAAAGGCGGCATGTGCGCCATTATTGATGCTGAGCATGCTTTTGATAGCGCTTATGCAAAAAGATTAGGGGTTGATGTAGATAATCTTTTAATCAGCCAGCCGGATTATGGTGAGCAAGGATTGGAAATTGCAGACAGGCTAATTCTTTCCGGAGCGTTAGATGTAGTTGTGATAGATTCTGTTGCAGCGCTGGTACCTAAAAGTGAACTTGAAGGGGAAATGGGTGACAGTAAAATGGGAATGCAGGCAAGATTAATGAGCCAGGCTTTAAGAAAATTAACGGCTACAATTAGTAAAACGAATTGCTGTTGCATTTTTATAAATCAGCTTAGAGATAAAATAGGCGTGATGTTCGGCAATCCGGAAACAACTACAGGAGGAAATGCTTTAAAATTTTATGCTTCCGTTCGCCTTGATATTCGCCGCATGGCACAGATTAAAGACGGAGATGAATCTATAGGAAACCGCGTAAAAGTAAAAGTGGTGAAAAACAAGGTGGCGCCACCTTTCCGAATTGCAGAATTTGATATTATTTTTGGTAGCGGCATTTCAAAAACAGGTGAAATTATTGATATGGGTGTTGAAATGGGTATTGTTCAAAAAAGTGGCAGTTGGTTCAGTTATGATACTACAAAGCTTGGGCAGGGCCGTGATGCAGTAAAGCAACTTCTCACCGATAATCCTGAACTTTCTATAGAACTCGAAGGAAAAATAAGAGCGAAGATCGCAGAAATGAATGCTGCATAAATTCTAAAATGATTTTGTTTGAAAAGGCCATTCTTTAAAAAGGAATGGCTTTTTGCTTTGGTTTAAATTTATAATAGGGAATCTAATTCATGTTGTACAGGCAACCGTTTTTGTATTTACAGCATTTATACTTTTATAAACCCTTATAACATTTGAAATTTTTACATGCAAACATCAGAACTGATTAAGGAAGCCAGGTACGGAAGTGCTGCAGCGCAGCGCTACCTCTTCGATCAGTTTTCGGAAAAAATGCTGATGATTTGCAGGCGATATATAAAAAGCAACGAAGATTCAGAAGAATTAATGCTTAATGGTTTTTATAAGTTCTTTAAAAAATTATCTTCTTTTGAGTACCTGGGCGATGCCGCATTACATGGGTGGCTTAAAAAAGTAATGATAAATGAATGCCTCATGTTTCTTCGCAAAAAACATGTTTTCGACATGGTAACAGAAGCGGCCGTTGAAGATGTTGCCCTGGAGGAAGATGCACTTAATAATTTATCGGCAGCGGAAATTTTTAAGATGATTGTGCAGTTACCAGTTGGCTATCGCACAGTTTTTAACCTGTATGTTATTGAAGGAATGCCCCATAAAGAAGTTGCTTCATTATTAAATATTTCGGAAGGCACTTCAAAATCGCAATTAAGCAAAGCGAAAGTTTTACTTCAAAAAATATTACTGCAAAACGATAAGGATTATGACAAACGAAAAACCAGATAACAATAGTGGTTGGATAAGTCAACTGGATGAATTGGAGTGTAGCCAGGATGAAGCCTTTAATAAAGAGACTTCCTGGAATAAACTTCATGAAAGGCTTCATTCAAGACCAAATAAGCGTAAAGCAATATGGTACTGGCTCGCTGCTGCCTGTTTATTTTTTACATTATTCCTATCGCTGTTCATGTTGCATAAAAAAGAAAATGTTTTAGTAAAAAATATTTTACAATCAAAGAAAAGTGATTCAGCTTTAGTTCAACATACGCCAATAAATAAATTGGATACAACTTTAATTATTTCATCTCTACCTGTTAAAAATTATTTGACCGGTCATTCAATTCACAAAATCAAGGAAACAACGGCGACCAATCATCCGAAAATAACAGTCAAAGAAATTTCCAGGAATAGGAACGAGGAAATTACGCGGGAAGTAAGTAATAGCATTGTAACGCCTGTGGATACTGTAGTCAGTCTTGTTGCTAATGTGCCGGGAAAGAAGAAATTAAAAGTTGTTCATATAAATGAATTAGGTGATCCTGTTTCAGCGTCTCCAAATATTGCCAGGTATAATGAACAACATTCTTTCGAATTTAAATTCATGAACCAGGAGGTTTATACAAGATCCTCATCAACTCTTGCTAAATCGGGTCTTAGAATTTTTGCAACAAAAAACTTTGCAACAAATTAAATAAAATGAAAAAAATAGTTGTTATGCTAATGCTTGCAACAAGCATCACGGGAGACCTTTGCGCCCAATCGACCAATACGTCAGATAAAACTTTCGAGGTACCTGGGAATATCATCATCACCAGGCGCTTTTATACAAACCTGGAAAAAGGCAATAAATTGGAAATTGAGGTTAGTGATATTTCTGATCTTAACCGTATGGCCAATATCGACTCATTGCTTCAAATATTTTTGCATGATATAACTCCATTAAAAGATTCGCTTGCAGATCCGTTGACATCAAAACGGATAGATTACGTTATAGATACCCAGGGCAGAAAAAAAATTAGGTTTCAGCAATTTCAGCCAAAGGGAGCAAGTTTCCTAATAAATAATGGCGAAATCGCGTCTTTAAGAACTGAGCAAGACACCATAAATATTATTGGTATAATCGAGAATCCACCAAAGGCGGTGGAAAAAATTAGCCTTAAAAATCCGAGGTATTACCATTTCACTTTTTACCTAAATAATATAGATGAACTTGCCTGGTACATGAATGGAATTCTTACGGAGAAAATAAAAACTATTCAAAATAATATCAACGGAAAATGGCCAATAGTTTTGGGTAGTGGCTCTCATTATATTAAAAACGACTGCTCTATTACTGCAGATAAGCCGAGAGGTTTTACACCAGCCGGAACAGGTGATTTTCTTGCTGCTAATATTACTGTAAATGTGCAGAATTATAAGAACTACTTTGTTTCATCTTTGAGCCTTGGAATGAAACTTACATTAACCAACAGAGAAAGAACTTTTAAATGGGAACCGGGATTGTTCTGGGAACCGCATTTTCTATTTGCAAGAGATGGCCAGAATAAATTGCGTACTTATAGAAACGACTTTTTAACTTTTACCTATGGCCAGGGCGGAACGAAAGATTACGACCCGAGAAAAGATTTTTCATTTAGCGCAGCGCTTTCTTTAGGCTATCTTATCAACAGAAATGGAGATTACTTTGAGAAAAATACTTTTCGTTTTGGTGCAGGCAAACTTTCAATATCGAAAACGACAATAGAACCTTCATTATATTTTAATAACTTTTTTAAAGGGTTAACACCGGGAGTAAGAATCAGTCAGTATTTTTAAAATAATACTTTATTTTCTTCTCAACTCCGCCACACATTCTATATGATGTGTATGCGGAAACATGTCCACCGTTTGTAATTTTTCGACAGAAAATTTTTCAGAAAGTAATTGAAGATCCCTTGCCTGCGTGGCAACATTGCAACTCACGTAAACAATTTTTTCGGGTGCTATTTCTAAAAGCTTCTGCACAAGTTTTGCGTGTAGGCCTGCCCGTGGTGGGTCAACAATTATAATTTCAGGGCGTCCGTTTAATTCAAAAAAATGATCGTTACATATTTCTATCACATCACCGCAAAAAAACGACGCATGAGGGATATTATTAAACGCTGCATTTTCCTTTGCATCTTTTATGGCGTCTTCAATTACATCTACGCCAACAATTTTTTTTGCAAACCTGCTTAAAAAAATTCCGATGCTTCCTGTGCCACAATACAAATCATAAACAATTTCATTTCCAGTTAACGCAGCAAAATCTTTCACTACATTGTAAAGTTTTTCTGCCTGCTTTGAATTGGTTTGAAAAAAAGACTTTGGTGAAATTTTAAAATTAAAATCCCCGAGCTTTTCAATTATGAAACCTTCTCCTGAAACAATATGTGTGTCAATATCATAAATGGTGTCGTTCCATTTTTCGTTTATAGTGTATAGCAACGTTGTTATGGACGGAACTTGTTGCAACAAATGAAAGACAATTTTTTCCCGTTCTTTTTTATCGTCATGGCCAAAAATTAAATTAACCATTAACCCGCCTGTTGTACTATTCCTGATGATTACATTGCGAAGCCAGCCTTTATGTTCTTTAATGTCATAATAGCTATAATTATTTGCCAGCGAAAAATTTCGTAAAGTATTTCTGATGGTATTATTTACATCATCCATGAGCCAGCACTCATAAATGTCAATAATTTTATCATACAACTTTGGAACATGATAACCTAATGCAGCTCCTGGCCAGGGATCATCCTGCAAATCTTCCAACTGTGCCGGTGTCAAAAACTTTTTATTGCTAAATGTAAACTCAAGTTTATTCCGGTAGTAAATTGTGTCCTCAGCACCAATGATGGGTAACATCGTAACGTCTGTAAATTTCCCGATGCGCCTGAAAGCATCAGCCGCTTCCTGTTGTTTGTATTGCAACTGTTTTTCGTAAGGCAACATTTGCCATTTGCAGCCGCCGCAAATGCCAAAGTGAATACAAAAAGGTGTCACTCTTTCTTTGCTGAACTCTTTTATCTTAATTGCTTTTCCTTCCGCCCAATCCTTTTTATTTCTTGTTATAAAAACGTCTGCAACATCGCCTGGTACGGCGCCTTCTACAAATATTACCTTACCATCTATTTTACCAATAGCTTTGCCTTCCGCCGCATAATTGGTGATAGGTAAATTTTCTATGGTAATTTTTTTTCTTTTCATTGTACAATGGTTTTTTAAGCCATGCGTTTAATTGATTGGAGCGCAAAAATACTTCATGCACACGAGGGTTAATTATGCTTACACGTAAAATGTTAAGTATTTTGCATGAATATATTTTTTTGCTCAATTTGAATATTTTTGTCACAATACATAGTCAATGAAAAGAATTCTTATTGTACCTGTTTTAATTTTATTATCAACGTTATCTCTTTTTGCCCAGGGCTATAAAGTAACCTTGCAAACGCCCAATTACAATAGTGGCATTGCCTACCTGACCTATTACTATGGAAAAAATATCAATGTTGAAGATTCTGAGGTTGTGAATAATAAAGGCGTTGCTGTTTTTCAAAAAAAGGAGAAACTGCAGCCTGGCGTATATTCAATCGTATTTCCTGGAAAAGATAAATTATTTGATTTCCTGGTTGATAAGGAGCAAATAATTAATATAAAAGCGGATACTTCCGACCTGATTGATAAAGCTATCGTTAGCGGTTCAAAAGAAAATATTCTTTTTCATCAATACCAAAAATTTATTGCTACAAAAGGAATCCGTTTGCAAAAAGAATTAAATGCTTATAAATTTTCAGGCAATAAACAAGACAGCGCGCTGCATGAAAAAAATTACAGTGAGCTTAATAAAGAATTGAACGATTACCGGAATAATATCATCAAACAGAATCCTGAATCGATGTTGACGGCTTTACTCACAAGTATGAAAGAGCCTCCCCTTTCAAATTCAAAACCAATAACCAGACAAGATTCTCTAAATAATTACGACTATTATAAAAAGCATTATTGGGATGGCATAACGTTTATGGATAACCGGATTATTCGCACGCCATTTTTTTTACCAAAGGTTGAGAAATTTTTCAGGGAAGTGGTATCTCCGGCACCAGACTCAATTATTAAGGAATCGGATTACTTGCTTTTACGTGCCCGAAGTGCGCCGGAAATGTATAAATTTTTGCTGAACTGGCTTACTGATGAATATATCAGTCCGAAATATATGGGCCAGGATGCCGTCTTTGTTCACTTATTTGAGAAGTACCATTCAAAAGGAATTTCTTCGTGGCTGAATGAAAAGCAGATGACGGCTATTTCAAACAGGGCCTACATGCTTATGTCAAATCTTATTGGCGAGCAGGCGGCAAATCTTGAAATGGTTGATACGGCTGGTAAATCTGAAGCGTTATACGATGTGAAAGCGCCGTTTGTAGTGGTTTGTTTTTGGGATCCTACGTGTAGCCATTGTCGTGAGGAAGTGCCACGCCTTGATTCACTTTATCACGCTAAATGGGAAAAGGAAGGCGTAAAAATATATGGTGTACTTACCGAACCGAAGGAGCAGGTAAAGTGGAAGGAGTTTATAAATAAATACAATTTACAAAGCTGGATAAACGTTTACCAGACCGAGGAACAAAAGAAAATTATTGAAGATGCCAAAAAACCTCCTTATAAGCAACTATACGATGTAACACAAACGCCCACGTTATATTTGCTCGATAAGGATAAACGCATTATTGCAAAAAAGCTAACATGGCAACAAATGGACGATTTACTTCAAATGAAAATTAATAATAAAACAACTGGTGACAACAACCAAAAATAAGCGTATTGCCTGCATACAATTCTTGTAAGAATGAAAAAGGTTTTTTAATAAAAAAAAATGAGGTTAATCCAATAAATATGATCCAATGAAAAAACCTTTTTTTGTAGTTACCCTTTTCCTTTTTGCGTCAGCTACTTATTCACAAACTCTTTTCACGTTTGGGAATAATGCAGTAAGTAAAGATGAATTTCTTCGTGCCTATAATAAAAATAAAACAGTTACTACCAATAAGGAACAATCCATGAAGGATTACCTTGATCTTTATATCAAGTTTAAATTAAAAGTGCAGGCCGCTAAAGACAAACATTTGGATACGCTTCCGGCATTACAATCTGATCTTCAAAATTTTCGCACTCAGGTAGAAGAAAATTATCTTAAAGATGAAACACAGGTTCAGGTGTTAACTGATGAAGCTTTTGCGCGGAGCCAGAAAGACATACATACCCAGCATTTTTATGTGTCAATCAATGAAAAAATGGCGCCGGCAGATACGCTTCAATTATACAAAGCGATAAACGAAGTATATGAAGAATTGAACAAAGGCGGGAAAGATTATGATGAGATTATTTCAGAAATAAAAGAAAAAATTGCCCCAGTTCAGGGAAATGATATGGGTTGGATTACGGTTTTTACTTTGCCATACGAATTTGAAAATATTATATATGGTTTAAAGCCAGGGCGGGTGAGTAAACCTTATCGGTCAAAAAAGGGCTGGCATATTTTTAAAAACGATGGCGAAAGACCTGCCGTTGGAAAAATCAGGGTAGCTCAAATTTTGTTTGCAGTACCTGCCGGAAACATGAATATCCGCGACCATGCAAAACAATTAGCTGATTCTGTTTACAAGGCTTTGAAAGCCGGCGCGGATTTTGGAGAAATGGCCAAAAAATATAGTGATGATAGAATGACCTTTATGAATGGCGGCGTACTACCGGATTTTGGTGTCGCCAAATATGACGGCGCATTTGAGCAGAAAGCTTTTTCGCTAAAAAATGACAGCGACATTTCAGAACCTTTTCAAACTGAATATGGCTACCATATTCTTAAGCGCATTTCACGGTTACCCGTACCCGCAAATAAAAGCGACGAAACTTATATGTACAACCTTGGCCAGGAAGTTTTGAAAGATAGCCGTATCGCTTCGGCAAAAGAGAAATTTGTAAAAGAAGTATTATCCAAAACCGGGTATAGAAAAAATAATTTAATTAATGAGAAAGATCTTTGGAAAGTAACAGACACCTTTTCAATCTCAAATAAAAAGATAGCTTCCGGAAATGTAAATGCGAAGACAGTTTTATTTTCCTTCGATAATGCAAAAGTGAATGTTGGCGATTGGCTGCAATACGTGAGAAATGTAAATACCACTTACGGAGCGCACGCTGAACAAACCTATCCGGACCTACTAAAAAATTATGTATCAATTGCAGCTCTTGAAAATTATCGGAAAAGGCTGCAAAACTTCAACCCGGATTTTAAGTACCAGTTGCAGGAGTTTAAAGACGGAAATATGCTTTTCGAAGTTATGGAAAGAGAAGTTTGGTCAAAAGCTTCTTCGGATAGCGTCGGGCAGGAAAAATATTACCGGGAGCACAAGGCTAATTATAAATGGAATGCCAGCGCTGATGCTATTTTATTTTCCTGCGCCAATTCATCGGTGGCAAAAAATGCATTTGAGGAGATTAATAAAGGAAAGACGTGGAAAGATTTGGCAAGCGAAAATTCCTCACAAATACAAGCTGATTCAGGCAGATACGAATTAAGCCAAATACCAGTTGAGGGAACGATTGAATTTAAACCTGGCCTGGTAACAGTACCGGTTGTAAACAAAGGAGATGGAACAGCTATTTTTGCGGAGATTATTGAAACATACCCCGAAGGTCAACAGCGTAATTTTATTGATGCTCGTGGCTTAGTAATAAACGATTACCAAAATTTTCTTGAAAAAAAATGGATTGAAGAATTGAAGAAAAAATACCCCGTTAAAGTCAATCAAAAAGTTTTTCGCACTTTATATTAACAGCCTCTCGATTTTATTCAAGAATCAGATTGTTAAATAAGGAAGAAAATATTCTTCTCTTAAAAATTTATGAGCATTTTCTGCGTTAAAGTAAGTTAGCTAACAGCATTTTACCTTTATACAATTCAAAAAATTCAACTTTATTGGCCATGCAAAAATCTTTGCAATTAACAGCCATTATTGAAACTAAAAATTAACTATGAAAAAATTATTAAGTATCGTTATTCTTGCCGGGTTTTTTACTAATGCAAATGCGCAAACTTATATCCAGGGCGGCGCCAACCTCGCTAACATTACAGAAACAAATTCCGGACAAACTCAAAGAAATAATTTATTGACAACCTTTAACGTTGGAATCTTAAGCAGGTTCGATTTTTCAAAAGTGGTAGACCTGGAGAGTGGTTTATTGTTAGACGGGCGCGGGGCAAAAGCCAACACGTATTTTACCAGTTCGCTGGAAGATAACTATGTAAAATCAAGATTTAATCCATTATATCTTGAAGTGCCTTTAAATCTTTTGATAAAAATTCCTTTACAAAGGAAAATGAATATATTTTTTAATGCGGGCCCTTATGCAGCCATGGGAATTGGGGGTAAATCAAAATCAGAAACAAGGATCTTTGGTGCGTCCACCAATTCAACAAGCAATATTAAATTTAGCAACGATGATCCATTCACTTCAAAGCAGGATGACGCTGCTTATGATAAGATTAAAAGATTCGATTTTGGATTGAACCTGTGTGGTGGATTAGATCTTGGAAAGATACTGTTGAAAGTTAATTATGGTTATGGATTTACTAAAATAAATTCAACCCAAAGCGACAACGGATCTGATAATAAGAATAAATATCGCACGGTGAGTATTTCTCTCGGAATTCCTCTTAACGGTTAATAAAATTATTAGCGTAATCAAAAAGCTGCCATGTGCATTTTGCATATGGCCGCTTTTTTCTATATCATTATTTAAACGATTTCCTTGACGACGTTGGCTACAACGTGTGGTTTTCCTAAAGTGTAATAATGTAATACAGGCACGCCTGCTTTTTTAAGTTCTTTAGATTGTTGAAGCAACCATTCAGTACCTACAATTTCAACGTCTGTATCGTTCTTACATTTAAGAATTTCGTTGCTTAGCTCAGTTGGAATATCTACATGAAAAGTGCGCGGTAAAACAGAAAGTTGCTTTTTTGAAGTTATTGGTTTTAACCCCGGAATAATCGGGATGCGAATATCCACGTCCCTGCATTTCTTTACAAATTCAAAATATTTATTGTTATCAAAAAACATCTGCGTAGTAATGTAATCCGCGCCGGCATCGACTTTCAGTTTCAAATATCGAAGATCACTTTCCAGGTTAGGAGCTTCAAAATGCTTTTCAGGATAACCTGCTACTCCAATACAAAATTTGGTTTTATATCCATCTCTGATGTCCTCTTCAAGGTAAATACCGTTATTTAAATTTACTGCCTGTTTCAAAAGATCTAAAGCATAAGCGTGGCCATTTTTTTCCGGCTCAAAAAGTGTTTCATTTTTGGCAGCATCTCCCCGCAAAACTAAAAGGTTGTCTATTCCAAGAAAGGCAAGATCAATTAATGCATTTTCCGTTTCCTGCAAATTAAACCCTCCACAAATCAGGTGCGGTACCGCGTCAATTTTATAATGATTCATTATGGCAGCGCAAATGCCTACCGTTCCCGGGCGTTTACGCACCTCTACTTTATCAAAAGTGCCATCCGCTTTCTTTTTAAAAACCTGCTCACTTCGGTGATAAGTAACATTTATAAAAGCAGGATCAAACTCCATCAATGGATCGAGATGATTATAAATGGATTCAATTGTTTTTCCTTTTAAAGGCGGCAGAATTTCAAATGAAACTACGGTTCCTTTCGCGTCTTTTATATGGTCTGTTACTTTCATTATTTTAAAATAGATGCAAACATAGGCTCTAATGAAATAATAGCAAAGAATCAAAGAATTCCGGAACCCATCACCATCAACATAGCGCTATTCGGTAAAGTTTAGAAGCGTGATAAATGCTAAATCACCTGCGTAATTATTTGTTAGCAAAGTATTAATGTTCATTCGCTTATTTTTGTTCAAATATTTTATTTTGAACCAGACAATTTATGCCAAAGACCTTACGAAAATGTACGGGAAAAGAACGGTCACCAGCAAAGTGTCGTTCCAGGTTGGCCAGGGCGAAATTGTTGGGTTACTTGGGCCTAACGGAGCTGGAAAAACCACATCATTTTACCAGGTAGTTGGTTTGGTAAAGCCCGATGAAGGCGACGTTTTTTTAAATGAAATTAATATCACAAAATTGCCCATGTACAAAAGGGCAAAAATGGGCCTCGGATATTTGCCGCAGGAAGCAAGTGTGTTTAGAAAACTGACTGTAGAAGATAATATATCGGCGGTATTGGAAATGACAAAGCTTTCTAAAAAGCAGCAGAAAGAAAAACTGGAAACATTGATCGTGGAATTTAACCTTGGCCATGTGCGGAAAAGCAACGGTGATGTATTAAGCGGTGGAGAAAGAAGACGTACAGAAATCGCCCGTTCCCTTGCTGTTGATCCAAAATTTATCTTGCTGGATGAGCCCTTTGCCGGTATAGACCCGATAGCAGTTGAGGACATTCAAACCATTGTAACCAGGTTAAAATATAAAAATATAGGCATCCTTATTACAGATCATAATGTAAACGAAACGCTATCAATATGCGATAGGGCATACCTCCTTATTGAAGGTAAAATTTACAAGCATGGCACCGCCGAGGAGTTGGCAAAAGATGAACATGTCCGCCGATTATACCTTGGGCGAAATTTTGAGCTTAAAAGAAAAGACTATCTGCATACTGATGCCATTAAATAATTGTAAAATTGCCCAATGGCTAAATTGTTTATATGTTTACATGTAAATATTTTGCTCTTATTGAAAATCAAAATTACACGGTTGCTGAAATAAAAAATTAGAATTCAAAAGTGGTTACAACCCACGAAACAATCTTTTCATGAAACTGTTAAGTCCTGCCATTTCACGTTTAGCGAGGTTGCGTCTTTGGCGGCTTCAAAACTGGATCAATTACCCTGTTACGGCTCAGCGTAATGTTTTGCAAGATTTGGTTACTCAAGCCCAATACACAGAATTTGGCCGCAAGTATTTTTTTTCAAAGCTTTTTACAGTCAAAGATTTTAAAAACTGCGTGCCCATTCACGAATATGATGACATAAAGCCGTACATCCTTCGGATGATGAAGGGCGAAGAGAACGTGTTGTGGAACACACCCATAAATTGGTTTGCCAAGAGCAGCGGCACAACTTCAGAAAAAAGTAAATTTATTCCCATAAGTGACGAGACGCTAAAAGAGACTCATTTTAAAGGATCGAAAGATGTATTGACCAATTATTATAAAAATTTCCCTGAAAGCGATTTGCTCACCGGAAAAAGCCTCGTTGTTGGCGGCAGTCACCAGGTGCATTCTATAAATGAAGAAATACAATACGGAGATTTAAGCGCGGTGCTCATGCAGAATACCCCTTTTTGGGGTCATTGGATAAGAACACCGGAATTAAGCATCGCACTTCTCGATGAATGGGAGGGCAAAATTGAACAGCTTGCTCAAAATACTATTAATGAAAATGTCACTTCTCTTGCGGGCGTTCCTACCTGGACGATCGTTTTAATTAAACGCATTCTCGAAATCTCCGGTAAAAAAACGTTGAAAGAAGTTTGGCCAAATCTTGAATTATACATTCATGGTGGCGTTTCGTTTACCCCTTACCGTGAGCAGCTTCAAAAATTGGTAGGCGGCCCGATTAATTACCTGGAAATGTACAATGCAAGCGAAGGTTTTTTTGCTGCTCAAAATATGCCAGAGGATGATGGGATGTTGCTTTTTGCCGATCATGGAATATTTTATGAATTTATGCCGGTGGAAGAATATGGAAAACCACGCGCAAAAACTTTCGGGTTAAAGCAAGTGGAGCTTAACAAAAATTATGCTTTAGTGATTAGCACTAACGGAGGCCTTTGGCGGTACCTTGTTGGAGATACAATCCAGTTTACTTCTCTACGCCCATTTAAAATAAAAGTCACGGGCAGGTTGAAGCATTATATGAATGCATTTGGAGAGGAGGTGATTGTAGATAATACGGATAAGGCAATTGCGATTGCTTCAGGAAAAACAAATGCGATAGTAAGCGACTATACTGCCGCCCCGGTATTTTTTAGCGAGCTGGAAAACGGCGCACACGAATGGTTGATAGAATTTGATAAAGAACCAGGTGATATTAAAGAATTTACTTTCCAGCTTGATAGTGCCTTAAAGTCCGTAAATAGTGACTATGAATCTAAAAGGTATAAAGATATTGCGTTGCGCATGCCTATAGTTCATATTTTAAAACCAGGTACTTTTCGTGGGTGGCTTAAACGAAAAGGCAAACTGGGTGGCCAGCATAAAGTGCCAAGGTTAAGCAATGAAAGGACATTAATTGAGCAAATACTTGGCCTGTCAGTTATTAATTGATTTCAACATTTAAATGGGTAAAGCAATTATTCAAAAAAAATAACGTCATTTTTTAAATATGAAACTATTAGAAAATAAAGTTGCAATTGTTACAGGTGGTAGTCGTGGCATTGGCGAAGCAATTGCATTAAAACTTGCGGAAAGTGGTGCCCACATTGCTTTTACTTATATTAGCAGTGATGAAAAAGCAAAATCATTAGAAGAAAAATTAAAAGTCTTTGGCGTGAACGTTAAGGGTTATAAAAGTAATGCAGGCAATTACGAAGATTGTGTTAGCATGGTCAACGACGTTGTAAAGGAATTTGGCACTGTTGATATATGCGTAAATAATGCCGGGATTTCCAAAGACAATTTATTATTACGAATGACTCCTGAGCAATGGGATGAAGTAATGAACGTTAATTTAAAAAGTGTTTTTAATATGACCAAACAGGTCATTCGCCCAATGATGAAATCTAAAAAAGGAAGCATCATCAACATGAGTTCTATAATAGGAATGCGGGGAAACGCGGGACAAAGTAGTTATGCGGCCAGCAAGGCAGGTATCATTGGTTTTACAAAATCAATTGCTGCCGAACTTGGTAGCCGTAATGTAAGGTGTAATGCAATAGCGCCCGGATTTGTTGAAACTGATATGACCCACTATTTGAAAGAAGGAGAAGCATCTAAAGCTTTTCTTGATAAAATCCCTTTGGGAAGATTTGGAAGCGCAGAAGAAATTGCTAATGTTACGCTTTTTCTTGCCAGTGACATGAGTTCGTATGTAACTGGCCAGGTGATAAGTACCTGCGGAGGTTTAAATATGTAATTGTTAAAATGGAATTAACAATGCACGCTCGTGATTTTCTAATCATATTTATATTTTCTTCACCATTGACATGACTAAAAAGATTATTACATTATCTTTTTGTGACTATTTGTAATACAGATTATTCCCATTCACGAGTAGGTAAGTTGCTTGCGAGTTCAACGATGAGGGAAGACCATTATTCCATTTTAGAAAAGATGTATCCTTTCTGAATAAGTCAATTTTAAAAAGAAAATTTCAACAAGTTCCGGAAAATTCAAAATTTTAAACTCCTTTAACTATGTGGGAGTACGGCGTTAAAAAGTACATTCTTTGCTAAAATTTAATAATCATCTTAATATTTATTCTAAATTTATTTTATGACATCATACGAAACGCTCCTTTCTAAAAACAAAAACTGGGCAAAAGAACAGGTTGACGACGATCCGGATTTTTTTAACAGGTTATCTGCAATACAAAAGCCGGAATTTTTGTGGATAGGATGCAGCGATAGCCGTGTTCCGGCGGATAAAATTACAGGTACTCAACCAGGTGAAATATTTGTTCACCGCAATATCGCCAACATGGTGGTGCATACTGATGTAAATCTTTTAAGCGTATTGGACTATGCGGTCAATCATTTAAAAGTAAAGCATGTAATTGTTTGCGGGCATTATGGCTGCGGAGGTATTAAAGCAGCAATGACGAACCATGATTACAAATATGTATTAAATATGTGGCTGCGAAATATAAAAGATGTATTCCGTCTATATCGCGAAGAACTCATTACTATAAAAAATGAAGAACAAAGAGCCGACCGCCTTGTAGAATTGAATGTAAAAGAACAGGTAATGCACCTGGCAAAAACCTCCATTATTCAAAGGGCATGGAAAGAAGAGCAGCGCCCGCATTTACATGGATGGGTTTATGGTTTAAAAGACGGGCTGATTAACCCTGTGTTTGAGATGGAAGCACAAACGCATATTGACCCAATATATGAATTTGACGATCTATAGTTTAAAAAAAGCCCTCTCCTAAAAGGTTTTTTTTTATTTGGAAACCGGCTTTGGTTTGGCAAGAGCATTTTTAGTGAACTCACTTAAAATTAATTTTCCGCTAATAGCAGCTCTTTCTGTTAATAATACATCCCAATTCTCAGTCCCCTTCCAAAATATATTTTTCATTTCTTTCATCGCTTCCGGGTTGGAGTGTGCAAGTGAATGGGCAAGCCTGCGAACAGATTCGTCAAGGTTTTGAACGGTTTCATGTACTTCAGCAAATAGGCCTTTCTTCTTTGCCCAATCAGCGTTTCTCCATAAAGTAGCATCAATTGCCAATTGGCTAAAAGCAGACGCCCCTATTTTTCTTTCAATGGCCGGGCCAACAACAAAAGGCCCAATGCCAATGGCTAGTTCGCTTAATTTTATTTCGGAACTTTTACAGGCAATAGCATAATCGCAAGCTGCAGCAAGGCCAACGCCGCCGCCAACGCTTTTACCATGGATGCGGCCTATAATTAGTTTTTTGCATTTGCGCATTGCGTTAATTACATTACCAAATCCCTGGAAAAAATCCAGCCCTTCCTTTTCATTTTGAATAGAAATCAATTCATCAAAACTGGCTCCGGCGCAAAAGGCACCTGTGCCTGCGCTGCTAAGTATAACCACCTTCGTGTCATGCGTGCCTGCATAATGAATTTCCTGGCTAAGTTCATTAAGAAGTTTTGCTGGTAAAGAGTTGCTTTTGGGATGAAAAAATTCAATTGTTGTAATTCCATGTTCCGCGTGGGATTTTACATATCCTTGTTCTGCCATGTTCTGATTTAATTTAAAACAAAGTTAAAGAGGCTTTAAGTTATAATTACTTTAAAACGAATTTTATTGAAATAATTTTTATCAGATCATTAAATTCTTCGTTTAACCATAGTTAATATGGTTGCTACGCCTATTAATGGAACGTCCGTTTCGTCAAGAATTTCAACATACCACTTTACGATTCCTCTCGGTATATCATTGCCTTTAATTACCGGCTCCGGGGGAACTTGTTCTTTTTTTTCTTGCTCAATTTTTTCTTTACAGGTAAACCGTACATAAATTTCGTCGCCCGGGTACACAGGTTTTGTAAATCGTAACTCATCAATTCCATAATTTAATAACACGGGATTTTTTTCAAAGCTATCGACAAATAAACCGGCAGCAGCGCTCATAATAAAATAGCCGTGGGCAACTTGTTGCTCGAACATGGTGTCTTCAAAGTTAGTAGTAGTGAGATGCGCATAAAAATGATCGCCCGTTAAGTCAGCAAATTTATTGATGTCTTCGCTTGTAATTAATCGTTTTTTGGTAATGAGCTGATCGCCTATTTTGAGTTCTTCAAAATACTTTTTGAAAGGATGAATAGCGTCAATATTTCCCTTTGCATGTGGTTGATAAACATGGGTAAGTGCTGTAAGCATTGTAGGGGAACCTTGTAATGCAACTCTTTGCATATAATGCTTAATGCCACGCAAGCCACCCATTTCTTCGCCACCTCCGGCACGCCCAGGGCCGCCATGCACAAGCGAAGGCAATGGAGATCCGTGCCCGGTACTTTCTTTCGCGCAATCATTGTTGAGCACTAAAATTCGTCCATGGTACGTACCCGCGCCCAGCACATAATCTTTAGCAAATTTTGTATCAGATGTAACAACGGTGCTGCATAAAGAGCCTTTACCCTTTTTCGACAAGGCTATAGCTTCATCAATATTTTTATACGGCATGATGGTACTTACTGGGCCGAAAGCTTCAATGTTATGAGCTTCCTCAGTTTCGAGCGGATGGTCATTTTTTAAAAGAATCGGGCTCATAAATGCACCTTTGGTTGCATCGCCTTCAAGCAATTGAACGCTATCCAGGCTGCCATAAATTATTTGAGAAGATGCGAGCAGTTTTTGAACTTGTTCTAATACTTCTTTTTTTTGCGATTGGCCGGCAAGGGATCCCATTCTTACTTTTTCATTTTTGGGATTTCCGATAGTTGTTTGTGCTAACGAAATACTGATTGCATTCCATACCTCTTCCATTTTATTTTCGGGTACAAAAATCCTTCTTATGGCAGTACATTTTTGTCCCGCCTTTGCGGTCATTTCTTTCCTGATTTCTTTAATAAAAATATCCCAATCAGGAGCTCCATTAATCACATCATTTCCCAGCACAATGCAATTCAATGAATCAGCTTCCAGGTTGAAAGGCACATTTTCCTGCAAAACTTTTGGATGAGACTTTAATTTTAATCCCGTTGTTGCAGAGCCGGTAAAAGTTATTACATCTTGTGAAATAACATGATCCAAAATATCACCGGCACTACCACACAAAAGTTGCAGAGCGCCTTCGGGAAGAATTTTTGAAGCTATAATTTCTTTAACAACGGCTTCCGTTAGGTATGATGTAATGGACGCTGGTTTTACAACTGCGGCTACGCCTGCCAGTAAGTTCACTGCAATTTTTTCAAGCATTCCCCACACAGGGAAATTAAAAGCATTAATATGAATAGCAACGCCTTCTTTAGGAAGTAACATATGTTGCGCCGCAAAAGTGCCGCCTTTGCTTAGTTCAATAGCATCGCCATCAAGCGCGAATATTTCGTTTGGAAGTTTTCGTCTAAGTGAAGCGTTTGAAAAAAGATTTCCGATGCCGCCTTCAATATCAACCCAGCTATCGGCCCGCGTAGCGCCGGTCTTATAACTAATAGTATAAAATTTTTCTTTTTGGGTTAGCAGGTGTAAGGCCAGCGCCTTAAGCATACGGCCTCTTTCCTGGAAGGTCATTTTTCTGAGAGCGGGACTTCCTTTTAATCTTCCATATTTTAAAATGGCGTCAAAATCGAGGCCTTTTGTTGTAGCATTTGCAATTATTTCACCAGTCACTGCGTCGTACAATTCCTGACCGTCACCATCGCCGTCAATCCATTTGCCCGTAACATAATTCCCTAGCTTTACCATGATCAACTTTGTTTCTTTCAAAATTAATCATAGTTATTTTATGATGGGAAAACTAGGTAATCATTAAAACCTGCAAACTTGCGTAAATGAAATTTTTGAGAAAAGAAGCCATTTTTTATGCCAGGCCAAATTGCTTCAAATGATGGATAGCGTGCTTATGAAGCAATTGAACATTCATATCATAATCGAGTTCTCCGAAGAAAGCGTTGTTTGTTTTTAACTCCGGTTGATTGCCAAAAACATCGAAAAAATAATCGAGTTCTTTTTGTAATTTCTTAATAGCGGATTCCATATTTAACTGTCGGAGACTTAATCCTTCCTCGGGAATAAGAGGATTTTTGGTATTTTCTTTAAAGGGAATATCACTCATTAAAAACTCCCTGGATTTATGTAAACGCTCGCCTTCATTGATAACGGGTAATATTAATTTACCGCTTGCATTTTTAACAGCATCAGCAAAATGTTCCACCATCTGCTGGGCATTCATAACACCCCATTTTCCTTTTTCGGTTCCATTTAATTTCTCTAACAAAGGAATAAAATCTGCTTTTAGGAATTTCTCTTTTGCGTTATCCATTCTTAAATATTAAAATGAAACTATGGCTTAACTTTTTTGATGCGGGAGTCAATCTCTTTTGTAAGCCTTTTAAAAATATCGTCTACGCTTCCTTCTCCTTTTACTAAAACTACCTTATTTGCTTTTTTATAATGGTCCTCAACCGGCGAAGTCTTTTTATCGTATTCTAAAATGCGGATCTTGATTACCTGCTCATTATTATCATCGGGACGGCCACTGGTTTCGCCCCTTTTTACCAGTCGTTTTATTAATTCCTCTTCGGTAACATTTAGCGCCAGCATTACACTTATCGAGAGATTTTTTAAAGACAAAAGGCTATCCAAAGCTTCAGCCTGCGCTGCTGTTCGCGGAAATCCATCAAATAAAAATCCTCTAACGTCCGGAAAAGTATCGAGCGCAGAGCTAATCATTCCTATCACTACTTCATCAGGAACCAATTGTCCCTTGTCCATAAACTTTTTTGCTTCTAAACCTAACGGGGTTTTTCGGGAAATTTCGCTTCTAAGAAGATCTCCCGTAGAAAGATGTTTTAGATTATATTTAGCGATGAGCTTTTCCGACTGCGTACCTTTCCCACTACCCGGCGGGCCAAATAAAATAAGATTAAACATACTTTCTTAAATCCTTGTGAAGTTCAAATATAACGGATGGAGTTTATAATTCCTTAACCATGGTTATTAATGTTGTAAAACGCAATTGAAAATTATAGGTTTTTTTAAACATTATTAAATCAAACTTTGTTTATTTTCAACAAGCTAAAAATCAAGTGAGTTTTGAAAGCCTGATTTTGGTCAAAATCAATTTTATGGATAATAATAATAAAAATGCTGTTTATTCTAAAACTGATAACCAGCCGGTAGAAATTGGTAACGAAGCGTGGAAAAATATTTTAGCCGCAGGCGTGTATCACATAGCGCGTGAAAAGGGAACCGAAAGGCCTTTTACAGGTAAATATAATAAGCACGATGAAGTTGGAACCTACTATTGTGCCGCATGTGGAAATCCTCTTTTTAAAAGTGATGGCAAGTTTAATAGCAGTTGTGGCTGGCCAAGTTTCTTTGAGCCAATTAGTAAGGAAAGCATCATTTATATTCCCGATAATAGCCATGGGATGAAGCGCACGGAAGTTGAATGTGGCAGATGCAAAGCACATCTTGGGCACGTTTTTGAAGATGGCCCGAAGCCTACCGGTTTAAGGTATTGCATCAATTCAGTAATTCTTGACTTTGAAAAGGAAAAAAAATAGACTTTTTTTTGATAGGGATTAAGAATCTTGAACCAGTTGGCGGTTCAAAAAATTATCTTCTTCCTGTAATGGCGCGGCGCAACAATGCGACGACAAAAGTGAAGATTGCTGATCCAATTACTGCCCAAATGATTGGGAAAGGTTTACCATCGATGGAGATGGTAAAAAAGTGAGGCAGGCCCATTTTTCCGGCTACCCATAAACCGATATAAGCACCAATAAATCCTACAATTATTGAAACCAGGCATCCTCCCAGGTCGTAGCCGGCAATAGATTGACCAATGCCGCCGCAAATGGCAGCTATAAGTAGCAGAACTAAGAAGCCTATAAGTGTCATGTTGTAAATTTTTCTGAAATATAAATTAAATATTAATATTTATTCTAAAATCTGGTAAAATTTAGTCACGCCTTTTTAATTTTTTTGCAACTGCTTCGTCAAGAAACCAATGAACATTATCTTTGGGCGGTTTAATTATTTGAGCAGGAAATTTATCAGGTGCATATGGTCCTTCAAGCACTTCTTCTAAAACAGCCGCCTTTTTTTCTCCATCTACCATAAAAGCAATTGCAGACGAACTGTTGACAATTTGTGGCGTTAATGTAATCCTATACATTTTTTGATTTTCGTTGTAAATGGCAGTTACCCATTCATTATTATCGGTATTATTTTGGCCACCGGGAAACAGAGAAAGTGTATGCCCATCATCGCCCATGCCTAACAATACAAGATCGAAAGTGCTGGCGGTATTATTGAAATAAGTGTGAAGAATTTTTGAGTATTCCATCGCTGCAAAAAGTGGTTCAATATCTGTGCGCATGATATGCACTTGAGAATTGGGAATGTTGAGATGATCGATTAATAAGTCATAAGCCATTTTCGCATTGTTGCGATCGTCTTTAAAAGGAACGGCTCTTTCATCTCCCCAAAAAAAGTGAACTCGCTGCCAGTTAACTTTTTCCTTATATTCCGGGGAGGCTAATTTATTAAAAAGGATCTTAGGAGTATTGCCTCCGGAAAGTGCCAATGTAAAATATTCCTGTCGCTGCAAGGTTGAATTTATCAACTCGCAAATCCACGAAGCCATCCCTTCACCTAGTTCCTCTTTATTTTTGAAAATATGTAGTGTCATTTCAGTTTTCCTTTTTTTTTGGTGGCACGTTAATCCAGTTATGGCCATCTCTTGCAATGAGCGCTTCCGCATCTTCGGGTCCCCATGAATCTGGCGAATAATTAGGGAAATCAACAGGTTTTCGGGCGTGCCAAACGTCGAGTATAGGCATCACTATCTCCCATGCGGCTTCCACCTGGTCGGCACGCATAAATAAAGTCGCATCGCCTTCCATAACATCGTACAAAAGTGTTTCATAAGCTTCTGGCTCCTCACCATCATATATATTTTGGTAGTTAAAAACCATATCTACCGGACTCAGAATCATTTTTTGACCGGGACGCTTTGCCTGGAAGCGAAGGCAGATATCCATTTCAGGAGCAATACTTATGGTGAGCCTGTTCGGACGCCACGTTTCAGCAGCTTCCTTTGGAAAAGCATAAGCCGGCGCTGGTTTAAATTGAATACTTAAAACGGTAGTTTTTTCGTGAAGATGTTTGCCTGTACGCACATAAAAAGGCACTCCCTGCCATCTCCAGTTATCAATAAAGAACTTTACCGCAGCAAAAGTTTCTGTATTAGAATCGGCTGCCACACCTTTCTCTTTTCGATATCCGGCAACCTTTTCTCCCTGCATCCATCCATCAGCATATTGCCCGCGGGTGGCATACTCCTGAACCTCCTCGTTAGTTATTTTTCGAATGGCATTAAGCACATCAACTTTTTTGTTCCTGATTTCATTTGAATCAAATGACACCGGCGCTTCCATGCCGATCATGCAAAGTAACTGCAGCATATGATTTTGAATCATGTCTCTTAACGCGCCCGAATTCTCATAATATCCTCCGCGCCCTTCAACGCCCACGGTTTCCGCCGCAGTTATTTGAACATGATCAATATAATTGCGGTTCCAAATTGGTTCAAATAAAGCGTTGGCAAACCGCAAAGCAAGTATGTTTTGTACCGTTTCCTTTCCGAGGTAATGGTCTATTCTAAATATTTGATCTTCCGTGAAATATTCGACCAGCATGTGGTTCATGTCTTTCGCACTTTGCAGATCGTGTCCAAAAGGTTTCTCAATTACGATACGCGTACATTTTGTATCGTGGCAGATAGTTAACTTACCGAGGTTTTGTACGATAGCGGGAACGAGTTGTGGAGCTACCGCCATGTAAAAGATAATATTTGGATGTACGCCAAATTCAGACTCTTTTTCTTTGGCCACCTGCGAGATTTTTGCGTAATCTTTTTCATCATTAATATCCATCCGAAGATAGTTGATATGGCAGGAGAACTTGTCCCAATCTTCCTGCGAGCCTTTTCTCCTGGAAAAATTCTTCATTCCGTCTTCCAGGTGTTTTAAATATTCTCCATCCTTATAGTCTGAACGGGAGATACCTATGATACTGAAATTCTCGGGCATGGCATTGTCCATGAATAAATTAAAAAGCGCAGGATTTAATTTTCGAAAGTTCAAATCACCACTGCCTCCAAAAATGAATATGAGCATTGGCGATATTTTCTTATAATCTAACATTGAACTATTTTACTTTTTTAATCTAATTTTTTGTTGACGCGGTCCCGGGCTTCGTTTCCCATTCTGTATGGAAAATACCTTCTTCATCAATCCGCTGATAGGTATGTGCACCAAAGAAATCGCGCTGAGCCTGTACCAGGTTTGTGGGTAATAATTTTCGTCGGTAAGCATTAAAATAATTAAGCGATGACATGAATCCAGCGACAGGATAATTATTTAATGCCGCAAGGGAGGCTATTTTTTGAATGGCTGTTTCTTTTTGCTTCAAAAGGCCGGCCATATCTTTATCCAGTAATAAATTTTTTAAGTCTGCATTTTCATAGGCTTTCTTGAAATAATCAAGCAGGCCTGACCGGATAATACATCCACCTCTCCACACGCTAACCACTTCAGGAAGCGGAATTTCCATTTTCAGTTCAGTTGAAGCAGCCGTAAGCATGGCAAGGCCCTGGGCGTAGCTTATTATTGTCGCAAAAAAAAGCGCATCATGTAATAGGCCTTCAAATTCCTTTCGGTCAATATTTATGCGCTCAGGTTTAGTATCGTAAAGAGCGCTTGCTTCATTTCTTTCTTCAATAAGAGAAGATAAATTTCGCATCATAACTGCAGCGTCTATCGTAGGTATCGGCATCGGCAAGTCAAG
>JBDTKB010000253.1:0-3853 GCA_039935555.1 Ginsengibacter sp.
AATCCATCAAAAATATAAAAAATGAAAAAATTAATCATGATGGTATCACTACTCGTTAGTGCAGGATGCCTCCTTGCCCAGCATAGGCAAGACCGCGCACCGCAACAGGTGCAGCAAACTTTTCAGCGCGATTATCCGCAGGCAGATAATGCCACGTGGAGTCATAAAAATAGCCAGTGGAGTGCCCGGTTTGACGATAAAAGCCCCAATGACAACGGGGAAATGGTTGCTCATTATTCCCATACTGGCAAGTATATCGATTCTCATATACCGTATGATAGGAATGATGTTCCAGCTGCTGTTGTTAAAACAACACATAGAAGGTACCGCGATGCCCGCGACGAAAGTTATACCCGCATTGATCAGCCAAACGGCCTTTCGCTCTTCCAGGTACTGCTTAATATTGGAGGAAATCAAAAAAAGGTTTACATGAATGAAGATGGCCAGGAACGAAGATATACTGATCGCCATTAAAATTTGTTTGTAGTATCCGTATAGCTTAATTGGGAGCCCGGGGTCGTGCCGTGGCCTGCCATTAAAAAGGACGTAATAATTGCAGGGCAGTAAATTTCATAAAGCAAGCCCTATTTTTTGCGTTGGCGTAAAACTCTGTAAGGCTTGCCAAACCTGCCTATCGGCCAGGCAGGTGAGATGGATGTGATTGTTCATAATAACAAACGCACCGGATTGCAGCAGGCTGTGGATTTAAGAAAATTCATAGAAGCCATGTTAAAAAAATAGGTTACTGATTAACCAGGCACAGCAAAATTTAAATAAATGCTTATCTATTGATTCTTATTCCGCCCGGGCAGGAACAGCGGCTCTTTAATTATTTTAATGTTATTACCAATAGCGAAATATGGGTTCGTGCATTGGAAAAGTATCTAAGCTCAGCCAGGGGATTTATGCCAATTGATAAATTAGGTATCTATCAATTTAATTTAAAAAAAAAGTCCTTTTCAAATAATAAGTTGATGAGGTTTCCACCTTCACAGGTGCTGAATTTTAACGGACAGTAATAGTTGCAAACTAAAGACAGCGGTTTTTAACTATTTAATGTACTATCAATAGCGAAATATGGGTTACCGGCTTTTGAAGGTTACTAAGTACAGCCGGGGTATGTGTTTCTACCCCTGTAGCGTTTCGCTTCCAAAGACAGTTGGCTTGGTGAATAAAGAGAGCACCGGCAGAGGCAAAATATCAACCGGCACCAGGTGCACCTGGCCTCTGTTTTCTTATCAAACTATCTTTTGGATATCTCGCTTCCATTGCTTTACGAATATTTTCACTCCACGTAATAATCGTATTTTTTTCTGCATTAGTTAATTTTGCATCTCTATGAATAATTGTGTAAGAAGAAAGAGGCATATCACCTTTATCAATTTGCTTTTTTATTTCTTCTATTTTATCGTATTGCCTTGCCACCTGATAAGTTGCAAACTCATTTAAATTAAAAGATCGTGTTCCATCTTTAACATGATTTGCTAAAAACCATGCTACGGGTTGAAAATTATTATACCATGGGTAGCGTGTGTTATTGCTGTGGCAATCTTTGCAGGCTATAACCAGGATCGAATCAACATCCGGAGGAACGGCGTACACTGTAGATATGTCGGCCGGCTGTGCGCCGGGATGAATATTTTTTTGTGGTTTTATAAATTGAATTACAACAAGAATAATCAATAAGCCTACCAGTATTTTTTTTATCATAAAAAAATTTATTCGTGTGATGAAACATATAAATATAAAACTTATTTATCCAGTTCTGTCTCCTTTTTACCGGACAGTAATAGTTGCAAACTAAGGACAGCAGCTCTTTTATTATTTTATGTTTCCACGGATGGTGAAGTATGGGTTCGTTTATTTTGAAAAGTTGCTAAAGCATAGCTGGGTGTAAAGACCTACATCATCATTGTGAAAAATATTTCAGCATTCCAAAATTATTTGTTCCATCTTGATAGAATCTTGCTGATGAATAATGATAGTCTTCCGGTATCCCTTCCTTGGTTTTACTTATCTATAAAACTAATTGAAAGATATCCTGATAAGATAAGATAGATGCCTTCTAAATTTTGGCCGCTGGTCAGATCTGGCGACGGCTCTCAAGGGCGATGGGTTGGGCTTCCAAAGAATAGGGAACATCCACAGAGGCGGAAAATTTCCTAAAACGCTATTGGATACCGGTGGCTATATTGTGCCATTGTTTGCGACTGATACCACGGTTGTAAAAGCTGATTTGAGATAACACGCTCAAGAATTAGAGTTTGAGGCAGATATTCTATGAAGACAAATCATTTTTTATTAACTTTCTTTCTTAAAATAAATTCCCATGTTAAGGATTGCTTGTACAAGATTTTTTTTCGTTTACATCATTCTATTTTTTCTGCCAATATATATTCAGGCGCAGGTAGTTCAAACAAACACAAAAAACAATTCTGTTGATTATGAAAAGTTAACGAAGATTGATGGATTAGTAAATGAATACATTAATAAAAACTGGTTGACCGGTGCTGTAACCATTGTAATAAAAGATAACCAGGTTGTTCAATATAAAGGTTATGGTTTAGCAGACGCTGCTTCAAAGAAGCCAATGAAAAGTGATGCGATCTTTCGCATAATGTCACAAACAAAAGCGATAACAAGTGCGGGCATAATGATCTTGTATGAGCAGGGGAAATTTTTATTGGATGAACCTATTTCAGATTTTATAGCTGAGTTTAAAAATCCTGTTGTGCTGGATAAATTTAATGAGGCGGATACCACATATACCACCGTGCCTGCAAAAAGAGAAATCACTTTTCGTGATCTCCTCACACATACATCGGGACTTGATTACACTGATATTGGCAGCTCAAAGGTGCAGGCTATCTATTCAAAAAATAATATACCATCAGGCCTTGGATACTTTGATGCAAACCTTGTGGAAAGAATGAAGGCGCTTGGAAAATTGCCGTTAAGTTTTCAGCCCGGTGAGAAATGGCAATATGGTTTAAACAGCGATTTACTGGGAGCGCTGATTGAAATCATAAGCGGTAAAAACCTTGAAGATTTTTTAACTGAAAATATCTTTCAGCCTCTTGGCATGAAGGATACCTATTTTAATGTACCTGCATCAAAAGCCGACAGGCTTGCTACAGTCTATACAGAAGATTCACTGCATCATGTAATAAAGTGGAGCCATACATTTCGCCATATTGATCCTGATTATCCAACTATGAATAAGCATTATTTCTCCGGCGGCGCCGGGCTTTCTTCTACCGCATTTGACTATGCAATTTTTATGCAGATGATGTTGAATGGCGGAAGGTACAATGGGCATCAATTTTTATCTAAGAGAACAGTAGAAATGATGACAAGCGGGCAGCTTAAAGAGGGTATGTTCGGCGATGATAATTTTGGTTTGGGCTTTGATATTACTTCGGAAAAGTCTGCTGCAAGAGGACCAAGATATGCAGGATCTTTTTCCTGGGGAGGGTATTATGGTACTACCTATTGGGCTGATCCAAAAGCGCATCTGGTATGCCTTTTTATGACACAACAAAATCCTAACAGCCATAGCGATGTTGAAGGAAAATTTGAATCAATCGTTTATTCAAGTTTGAAATAGCAGAGGGAAAATTGGCAAACCATTTACCGGATAGTTTTCTTTCACTCATTTTTCAGGCGTTACACTCCCCACACCTGATGTATGAATTTCCGGATTTTGCGGGTTTCCACGATAATACACACTTCCGGCACCGTTAACTGTTGCACTCAGATGAACACTTGCGAATACATGTGCATCGCCAACACCAGAAACACTTACGTTAGTGTTTTCGCTTTCCAGGTTTCCGCATGCTGCATGACCGACACC
>JBDTKB010000254.1:0-6860 GCA_039935555.1 Ginsengibacter sp.
CTATCACCACATGAATCATGCGTTAACCAAAGCAGATTGCATCTTAGCGTTAGGTAGTCATGATCTTAGGGTGGCAGAAAGAGCTGCAGACATATACATTGAAGGCTGGGCTCCATTAATTATTATGGCCGGAGGATTGGGAAATTTTACACAAAATATATGGACTGAACCTGAAGCTGATAAATTTGCCGCAGTTGCGCTAAAGCGTGGCGTACCGGAAAGTGCAATATTAATTGAGAATCGCTCAACAAACACAGGTGAGAATATTTTATTTACCCAACAATTATTGAAAGAAAAAGGAATTGTATTAAAAGACTTTATTTTGGTACAAAAGCCATACATGGAGCGCAGGTCTTTCGCAACGTTTAAAAAGCATTGGCCGAAAAAAAATATTATAGTCACTTCTCCTCAAATAGCATTTGAAGATTATCCCACAGATATAATTACAATTGAGAAAGTAATAAATATTATGACGGGTGATTTACAGCGAATCAAAATATATCCCTCAAAAGGGTTCCAGATTTATCAGCCAATACCGACTGAAATATGGGATGCTTTCGAAAGACTCGTGAGCCTGGGGTTTAATGAGCACCTGATTAAGGAATAAGTTTCTCAGCGTTGGACTAATAAGATTTCATTTTTTTCTCTTTACAAATCTTCACACATCAAAAGCAATTTTTTTTTAAAAGTTTTTTGCTCAATCGAGATTTATTAAACTTAATTTAGAACCTGTTTCTATTTATAAATAATTCGATTTTTATGGTTAAGAAAATTTTTATTTACGTTATTTCTTTTTTTCTATCTGTCAATGTTTTTTCACAAGTGAATGTTCAACATCTTTTAGTAGAAAATAAGACGAATCCCCTTTCTGTAGAAAACGCCAAACCAAGGCTGAGCTGGAAATTAATTTCTGATAAGAGAAACGTTATGCAAACGGCATACGAAATAAAAGTTTCTTCCTCTCCAAAAGTTGATGCGGATATTTGGAACAGCGGTAAAATATCTTCTGATAAATCAGTTCTTGTTTCCTATGGAGGTAGTCCCTTAAAAAGTGAAACAAAATATTATTGGAAAGTGCGTGTTTGGGATAATGACGGAAAACAATCTGGATGGAGTTCGCCAGGCATGTGGCAAATGGCTTTATTAGATGTTGCAGATTGGAAAGCTAAATGGATAAGTCCTCGCACAGAAGATAGTGTAATGCGGCCCAGCCCCATTTTCAGAAAGGAATTTTCTACGAACAAAAAAATAATATCGGCCATGGCTTATGTTACTGCGCACGGTTTGTATGAAGGACAAATAAATGGGCGTCGTGTTGGCAATGCCTGTTTAACCCCAGGTTGGACCAGTTATAAAAATCGACTTCAATACCAGGTATACGATGTTACCGATTTATTATCGAAAGGAAATAACGCTATTGGAATCACGATGGGTAGCGGCTGGTATAGAGGGATTATTGGGTTCAGTAATAATATAAATGTATATGGAAAAGATATCGCGTTACTTTTTCAAATGAAAATAACTTATAGCGATGGATCTACCGAACTAGTTACCTCTGATGAAAGTTGGAAATGCTCAACTGCTGAAATTCGTTATGCAGAAATTTATAATGGTGAAATTATCGATGCAAGGTTAAATAAACCGGGCTGGGCGTTACCGGGCTTTAATGATGCAAGTTGGGATCGAGTTATAACAAAGGATTATTCAAAAGATATATTGATTGCTACCTATAATGAGCCTGTGACCAGGCATGAAACATTTAAGCCAGTCCGCATTTTTAAAACGCCAAAAGGAGAACAGATCCTGGATTTTGGACAAAATCTAGTTGGCTGGGTTCATTTAATTGCCAAAGGAAACAAGGGTGATTCCATAAAAATTTCTCATGCTGAAGTTTTGGATAAAGAGGGAAATTTTTATACCGATAATCTGCGCCAGGCAAAAGCTGAAGATATTTATGTTTTAAATGGCTCAGGTGACGAAGCTTTTGAACCGAATTTTACCTGGCATGGCTTCAGATACGTAAAATTAGAAGGGTATCCCGGAGAAATTAAGCCTGAAAATTTCACCGCTGTGGCCTTATATTCTAATATGGAACCGACCGGTACATTCATTTCTTCAAATCAACTTATAAACCAGTTACAACATAATATTCAATGGGGCCAAAAAGGAAATTTTCTTGATGTGCCTACAGATTGTCCGCAACGAGATGAGCGTCTTGGCTGGACCGGAGATGCACAAGTATTTTCAAGAACGGCTACCTTTAACATGAATGTAGATGATTTTTTTGCTAAATGGTTAAAAGACGTAGCAGCCGACCAGGTAAATGGTAGTGTGCCGTTTGTAGTTCCAAATGTATTAGGCCCCAACGCCGCAGGTTCAGCCGGCTGGGCAGACGTTGCCACAATAGTTCCATGGAATATATATTTAGCTTATGGCGACTTAAAAGTATTGGAAGATCAGTACAGCAGTATGAAGGCATGGGTGGAATATATGCATGGAAAGAGTATCAATGATCTTTGGAATACCGGGTTCCATTTTGGCGATTGGCTATTTTATCGCCCGGAAGATGATAATGATGGAAGAGCAGCCGTTACTGATAAATATTTAATAGCCCAATGCTTTTACGCGCATTCAACCCAACTTTTAATTAATGCAGCTACGGTACTGCATAAAGAAGATGATATTGAAAAATATACTTCGCTCTTGAAAAAAATAAAAGAAGCATTCTTAAAAGAATATATGACACCAAATGGCCGCCTGGTATCTGGTACTCAAACAGCCTATGTTCTTGCATTGAATTTTGATATGCTTCCGGACACATTAAGAACACAGGCTGCAGCACGTCTTGCCCAAAATGTAAAAAGTTATAATAATCATTTAACTACAGGTTTTCTTGGAACTCCTTACTTGTGTGAAGTCCTTACCCGCTTTGGTTATGACAGCGTTGCTTATAAATTATTATTGCAACCAACTTATCCATCCTGGTTATACCCGGTAAAAATGGGCGCAACAACTATTTGGGAAAGATGGGACGGAATAAAGCCAGACAGTACATTTGAAACTCCGGGAATGAATTCTTTCAATCATTATTCGTATGGCGCGATAGGCGATTGGATGTATCGCTCAATGGTTGGAATTGATACTTACGAAGACGGAGTTGGTTACAAGCATATAAAAATAAAGCCGCACATAGGAGGAAATTTTACCTATGCCTCAGCAAGTTTAGAAACTTACTACGGAAAAGTAAGTAATGGATGGAAAATCTATGGCGATAATCTTATGATGGATACAGAAATTCCACCAAATTCTACTGCGACTATTTTTATTCCTGCAAAAAATGCTGAAAGTATTTTAGAAAGTGGAAATGTTATTTCCGGATCAAATGATATTAAAGTATTGGGAACTGAAGAAGGTTATGTAACGATTAAGGTTGGTTCCGGTAAATATCATTTCACAATCAAAATGTAAGGCCTTCTGGTTAATATCCCATTAATACATTTATGGAGCAATTTTCGTAAAGTTAAACCGATCAAATAATTGACATAACACGAATCTAATTTGCATAAAAAATCCCTCTCATTATTGTGAAAGGGATTTAAATACCGATATAAATTCAGGATTAATAATCTTTGTTATATCCGCCGCCGCCGCCGCTTCTGCTACCGCCGCCATATCCGCCGCCGCCGCTTTTCTTGTATCCACCGCCGCCGCCACTTCCGTAGCCGCCACCGCTGCTTCTACCGCCGCCGCCGCCGTAACCACCGCCGCCGCTTTTCTTGTAACCACCACCGCCTTCTGGACGAGGCTGTGATTCGTTAACGATTAACTTACGTCCTTGAACTTCGCTTTCGTTTAAAGTAGCGATTGCAGTTTTTGCTGCTTCATCGTCTTCCATTTCAACAAAACCAAAACCTTTACTGCGGCCCGTATTTTTTTCTTTAAGAATTTTTGCACTTGTAACAGTACCATATTGACTGAATAAGTTGCTTAAATCATCATCAGTCATTGACCAACTGAGATTACCTACATAGATGTTCATTGTAAAAAACTTTTGTTTAAATAATTTTGAAAATTCAATTAACGAATTAGCAGCTACAATGAACTGAAGACATCTAGAAAAAGAGAACCATCAGCCAAAAGAAAACCAAACTAAACCCATTAACGATTATAAAGATAGTCTTTTCTTTTAAATTACATTACACAAAAAAATTTTTTTTTCAAGACTGATATATTTTGATCATCTACATGAAACAGAATTTATATTAAGAAAAAATAATTATACACGGGAAAAATTGTTTCAAAATGTAATGCAAATAAAAAACCCTGCTTTTTAAGAAGCAGGGCCTGACAAAATAATTAAGAGATTTTATTCAGCAGTTACTTCGAAATCAACTTCAATTTCCTGGCCTTTGCCAAAATCAATCCTTGCCTTATAATTTCCCAATTCTTTTACATCATCTATAATATGAATGCGGCGCCTGTCAATTTCATAGCCTTTCTGTTCGCGAATAGCCCTGGCAATTTGAACGGAAGTTACACTTCCAAAGATTTTTCCGCTGGTACCGGTTTTAGCACCAATTTTTAGTGGAGCCTGCTGTAACACGCTAACAACATTATTGAATTCAGCTAACAATTTTTCTTCTTTTTTAGCTAATTGCTTTGTCCGCTCTTCCAACTGCTTTAAATTGGAAGAATTTGCTTCCACAGCCAGTTTGGAGGGAATTAAAAAATTTCTTCCATACCCGTTTTTTACGGTTACAAGTTCATGAGCGCCACCTAAGTTGTTTACGTCTTGTATTAATATTACCTGCATAGTTACCTCCTTATTTTAAAAGATCTGTTACATACGGCAATATTGCCATTTGGCGAGCCTTCTTAACTGCGTCGCTCACCTTGCGTTGATACTTAAGGGAGTTTCCGGTAATACGGCGGGGCAACAATTTGCCTTGCTCATTCAGAAATTTTTTCAAAAAGTCGGCGTCTTTGTAATCAATATACCTAATGCCCAATTTTTTGAAACGGCAGTATTTTTTTGGCCGTTTTTCAGCTTTAATAGCCGTCAAATATTTTATTTCATTTGCTTTAGCCATTTTATACCTCCGCTTTTTCGGTTTGAGAAGATACACCACTTTTTCTTGCATTGTACACGACGGCGTATTTGTCGAGTGCAGTGAACATGTGACGCAATACTGATTCGTCACGCAAAAGCTGAACTTTCAGCTTTTCATTGAAGTCGGATGGCGCAGTGTACTCCAGAACCCAGTACAAGCCTGTGGTTTTTTTCTGGATTGGATACGCCAGTGATTTTAGTCCCCAGGCATTTTCATGCACAGCCTGTCCTTCATTCTCAGTAAGGAATGAAGTGAATTTTTTCTGAGCAGCTTTATATTCTTCCTCAGAAAGCACGGGGGTAAAAATCACCATCAATTCGTAATTCTGCATTTTCATTGATTTTTGTCGTTTTACAACGGCAGGTGAATAAATTAATTTTAATTTGGGCTGCAAAATTAAGGTATTTTCCTTTGTGAAAAAAAGAAATAACCCAATTATCAATTCTCTATCCTGTAAACGGGATAGCGCAAATGAGCTACCTCATAATAACACGAATTTTTATATATAAAATTGAGTTGTGCGCTGGCATTTTTTGCAAAGGAAGTATCAGCTTCTTTTTTTTGGCGAAACTTTGAATTTAGCCCTGGATCATTTTCTAATAATTTGGCAGCAATTTCATCCCATCTGTAATCACTGTATCCTTCCTTTTGTTGCAAAATCGCATCAAAGAAATTCCACGTAAAAAAACCGTCATCTCCAGTCGGTTCCATTGTTTCAATAAGATACCTGTTTGCAGTTTGGTTTAACGTGATGAAATAATCTCCACGTAAAAATTTTATCTTTTCTTTTAGTTTAGAAACAGCCACATTATAATTCTTATGATGTTTTTCATAAGGACTGGCAGCAGAATTATAATTTTCAATATGATAGGTTACTACATTTAGAACGGTATCGCTTTTAAACCGATCTACTTTAACATGATTCAATTTTAATAAATCAATAACTGCCCACCATCCTTGTGGAATTACATATGCCTGTGGCTTTTCAACCAGGTTTACGGGATTATAATGATCATAAAATTTTACTTTTTTTGTAAAGGGCCGGTCATGATTGTAAAATAAAACGGGCAACCCGGTAGCGTCGCTTTTTTTATAACCAGCTTCGTATCCTTTAAAATTGATTTCAGAATATTTTGAAGTATCAAGTTGCCAGCCTAAAGCGAACTCCTTTTGCCGCATTGTATTTGCAATTGCAGCTTTTCTTTTTGCTAAAAGAGCATTTGCGTCTATGCTTGCCTGTTGTATCATCGTAGCCATCAGGTCGTAAGTGGATCTCACCCTTTCATTATAGGGCTTCAGCATGTGCGTTTCCGGCATAAAGCTAATTGTATTGAATAGTGCCGCATAACCGGAAGAATATCTTGGACTATCGTAAAACTGGCTGAAACCTTTGGCCGGATCTTCATCTTCTACGTTTACATACGGCACTAAATCCCAATTTTTAGTCTTCATGCCGGTTAACAATGCAGGGCCAAAAGTATTCTTCACCCAATCACCTAATTCAATACCAAGCTTATTATATTGAGTAGTAATTAATGTCATTACATGTTGGTAATCTGCTCCATCGCTTACGTGGTTATCAATTAAAATATCCGGATTTAGAAAATGAAAGATTTCAGTAAATGAGCGGGCATTTTTACTGTCGCATTTTATAAAATCACGATTTAGATCAAGGTTTTGCGCATTGCCTCTAAAGCCATAAGACTCTGGCCCATTTTGATTAACTCTTGAATAACTATTTCGATTTAA
>JBDTKB010000255.1:0-5555 GCA_039935555.1 Ginsengibacter sp.
GCGCAGATGCGATGGATAAAGAATATCTTGATCGTATAAAAAATTGCGATGCAATCATGTTTAGCGGCGGTAACCAGTTGAGATTATCTGCTACATTTGGCGGCACAGAATTTTTAGAAATAATTCTTGGCCGGTACCAGAATGAAAAAAACTTTGTAGTTGCAGGAACTTCCGCAGGAGCAATGGCCATGAGCAATACCATGATATATGAAGGAAATGCAACAACCGCACACTTAAAAGGCGAGGTTAAAATTACCACCGGCCTCGGTTTTATGGATGATGTTATTTTCGATAGTCACTTTGAAAAGCGCGGAAGGTTTGGACGGCTCGCCCAGGCAATTGCAAGTAACCCATCAACCATAGGAATTGGACTGGGAGAAGATACAGGCATGCTAATTAAGAATGGCAATGTGATGGAAGCAATTGGAAGCGGATTGGTTATGATTATTGATGGCCATGATATAATGCACAGCAACATTGCAGACATACCTGACGGCAACCCGATAAGCGTCGAAAATATCAAAGTTCATTTCTGTGAAAAGGGAAATGGATTTTTGCTTAAGGAGAGAAAATTCATACCAGACATTGAGGAATATTACCGGCAACTGCTTGCTGCACCGGGAAAATTGAAGAAAGCAATCTAACAATAGTTCATTTAAGATTTAGGTTGCTGTCAATAAATAGTAGTTCTTTTTTCCCTTTTGAACCAGCACATATTTCCCATTCAAAAGAACTTCTTCGTTTACTCGTGCATCCACAGAAAGTACTTTTTCTCTATTTACAAATACGCCTCCGCCTGAAATCATTTTTCTTGCTTCTCCTTTGCTGGAAAAAATTTTTGAATCTGTTAGTAACGTAACAACGTCAACATTTTCCGTTAGTAATTTTTTTTCAATCATGATGGATGGAACTCCTTCCATCACTTGCAACAACTGGTTTTCATTTAATTCTTTTAGCGTTTGTGCGGTATCGTTACTAAACAAAATTGCGGAAGCTTTTACCGCGAATTCGTAGTCCTTTTGCGAGTGCACAAGGCAGGTAACCTGCTCAGCAAGTTTTTTTTGAAGTATGCGAAGGTGTTCATTTCCATTGTGCTGTTCCACCAATTCCCTGATTTCTTCTTTGGAAAGAAAGGTAAAAATTTTCAGGAATCGCTCTGCATCCTGGTCGGCAGTATTGAGCCAGAATTGGTAAAAGCTGTAAGGAGAAGTTTTGTCCGCGCTTAGCCACACATTTCCCTTTTCACTTTTTCCAAATTTTCCGCCATCGGCTTTTGTAAGTAACGGACAGGTAAACGCAAATGCTTCGCCAGCGCCTTTTCGTCTTATGAGCTCGGTGCCGGTAACAATATTTCCCCATTGATCGCTGCCGCCAAATTGAAACTTGCAATTTTTATTTTTATGCAGCCAATAAAAATCATATCCCTGCACCAATTGGTAAGTAAATTCAGTAAAGCTCATCCCGTTTTCTGCTTCCAACCTTTTCTTCACACTGTCTTTTGCAAGCATATAATTTATGGAAATATGCTTGCCGGTATCCCTGATAAAATCAAGGAATGAAATGTTTTTAAACCAGTCATAATTGTTCACCATTTCAGCGGCGTTCTCTTTTTCCGGGCTGAAATCAAGAAATTTCTCCAACTGATTTTTTACAGCTTTTTCATTATGATTTAAAATATCGATACTTAATAAATTTCGTTCCTCACTTTTTCCCGATGGATCGCCCACCATGCCGGTAGCGCCTCCAACCAAAGCGATAGGCTTGTGGCCAAATTTCTGCAAATGAATAAGCACAATAATCGGTATGAGACTTCCAATATGCAAGCTGTCGGCCGTAGGATCAAAACCCACATATCCGCTCGTTGCTTCTTTTAAAAGTTGCTCTTCGGTTCCCGGCATTATATCCTGCACCAGGCCACGCCATTTTAGTTCTTCAATTATATTTTCCATATTATTTTAAAAGAAAGGGTCTTTTCAAATCCCGGCGGTTCCAAAAATAGCTCACAAAAAAATATTTCAGTAATTGAATTTAAATGGCGTGAATCGCCCCGGTAAATTTTAATTAAGAAAATGGCCTTCGAATAATTATTTTTTAAAAAAATTGCCTTTTGATGTTGCTAAAAGATTAGAGAAGTTTTGCTTATTTTTAATGAGTAATAGGCCTTATGAGATACAATATAAACGATTAAAGCACGTTTTAAATACCCGAATTAAGTACCGAATCTATCCAATTAATTGATCATTCCCCCAATATGAGATTTTCAAGCGTTACCAAATTAATTTGCCTGCTGCTTTTACCGTGTTGTGGTTTTGCTCAATTCCGAAAGTATTCCAACGAATTTTTAAATATAGGTGCCGGTGCCCGCGGATTAGGCATGGGCGCTTCCGTAACTGCTTCTGCTTCAGACGGCACTGCGGGATATTGGAACCCGGCAGGACTAACAGGTGTTCAGGATCATTCATCCGTAAATCTTATGCACGCCAGCTATTTCGATAACATCGGAAAGTATGATTACGGCAGTTTTGTGGTTCCAATTAGTGATAATAAGCGAACGATTGGGTTTTCAATTTTAAGATTTGCCGTTGATGACATTCCCAATACTTTGTTTTTAGTTGAACCTGATGGCAGCATCAATTATGGAAATATCACCACTTTTTCTTCGGCTGATTATGCTTTCTTATTTTCTTTTGCTCAAAAAATTAAAGATGACGATGATCTGAAAATGAGTTTTGGCGCCAATTCCAAAATAATTTATCGAAAGGTCGGGCATTTTGCTACTGCGTGGGGTTTTGGCTTTGACGCAGGATTTAAAATGGAGAAAAATCGCTGGACATTCGGTATTGTCGCAAAGGATATCACCACCACTTTCAATGCATGGTCTTTTAGTTTTACTGAGAAAGAAAAAGAAGTTTTGTATCTCACAAAAAATGACATTCCCGTAAAATCGACCGAGTTAACAGCTCCAAGAATAACCGTGGGTAATTCATATAATTTCAAGTTGGGTGAAACTGTAAATCTTTTAGCAGAGGCCGACCTGGATTTTACTTTTGATGGTAAAAGAAATACTGTGATTAGTGGAAACACAATCAGTATTGACCCTCACATGGGACTTGAATTATCTATTAAGGATGCATTTTTTATAAGAGCAGGCGTTTATAATTTTCAAAAAGCGCTTGCGGATGGTGATACAACTAATCAGAAAAAAGTATGGATCTATCAGCCAAGTTTAGGCGCGGGATTTAAAATAAAAAATGTGAGCATTGATTATGCTTTCTCCAACCTTGCTAACCAATCAAATCCATTATACACTCATATTTTTTCTTTAAGATTTGATCTTGCTAAAAAAGAGAATAATTAGGCTTTAATAAACGACTATGAAAAAAATATTATTTTGCTCGTTAATCTTTATTTCAGCAACTGCATTTTCACAAACGTATACTAATAACTGGATTGATTATAACAAAACTTATTTCAAATTCAACATTGGAAAAAACGGGCTTTTCAGAATTCCGCAAGCCGCGTTAAATACTATTGGTTTAGCAAGTACACCTGCTGAGCAATTTCAATTATGGAGAAATGGAGAAGAAGTAATTCTCTACACTTCAATAGCCGCAGGCCCGTTAGCAGCATCGGATTATATAGAATTTTGGGGACTAATGAATGATGGAAAAAAAGATACAAAATTATACCGCGATCCGGATTATCAACTTAGTGACCGCTTTAGTTTAGAAACAGATACTTCGTCCTACTTTTTAACTGTAAACCCAGCAGGTAATAATTTAAGATACGTAAATAGCGCTAATAATATTTCAGGAAATACCCTTTCTCCTGAACCTTATTTTATTAATACAAGAGGTAATTATTATAAAAATAAAATCAATCCCGGTTACGGCTTGCCGCTTGGCGAATATGTTTATTCTTCGTCTTATGATATTGGAGAAGGCTGGACTTCAAACGATATTGCCCCGGGTTTTGCATTGAGTTACTATTTTGATAGCTTAAACATGTACACTGGCGGCCCCGCTGCTTCGTTCAATTTCGCTGTATGCGGCAATGCTTTAAACTCAAGAAATGTAAGGGTAAAATTTTACAATAATATTATTGATGATGAGCAAATGTCATTCTTTACTTATTTAAAAAAACAGGTCAGTAGTCTTCCTGCAAGTTATTTTCCGAGCCCTGATCATTTGGTGATATCTATAGAACCAATTTCTTCTGTTACAACCGATAGGATTGTTGTTGCAAAATTTGAATTGACTTATCCAAGTAAATTTAATTTTAATAACCAGCCAAATTTTTACTTCGAACTTCCTGCTACGGCCGCAGGAAATTATTTGGTTATTGATAATTTCAACTATGGAAGCGCAAGCCCGGTGCTGCTTGATATGATCAATAACAAAAGATATATTGGAGATATAACGACTATTCCCGGCAAGGTTCAGTTTGCTCTTCCGGCTTCTGCGGCACAAAGAAAATTTCAATTAATGAGTGAAGACATCTCCAATATAAATGTTATCAACTCATTAAATAAAAAAACCTTTATAAATTATGGATTAGCGGCGAACCAGGGCAGCTACATTATTATTAGTAATGCTGCCTTGTTTAATAATGGTTCTGGCGTAAATAATGTTGAGGCATATCGTGCTTATAGAAGTACTCCAGCGGGAGGAGCTTTTAATGCCAAAATTTATGATATTGACCAGTTGAATGATCAGTTTGCTTATGGAATTAAGAAGCATCCATCGTCAGTAAAAGATTTCATTCAATATATTAATAGCATTTATACAGTAAAACCACAGTATGTTTTTATTATTGGAAAGGGAATAACTTATAGTGACTATTATGCCAATCAAAACACCGTTTATGATGACCAGTTAAACCTTGTACCCACTTTCGGCAATCCTGCATCAGATGTTTTACTTTCTTCGCCTTATGGCAGCGTAGTTCCGAGTGTGCCTATTGGCAGGCTTTCGGTTATTTCAGGCAATGAAATTGGAAACTATTTACAAAAGATTCAAGAGTATGAACAGGCGCAGGTTTCCGGCGTTCAAACTCTTGATAGTAAATTATGGACTAAAACCGTTGCTCATGTAATTGGTGGCAGCGACAGTTCTGAAAACGATCTTTTTAAATTTTACATGAACCAGTATCGCAACGTGATTGAAGATACTTTGTATGGCGGCCACGTTGAAACATTTGAAAAATCTTCCAACTCAGCAGTTCAATTAATTTCGGGCCAAAGGATTGAACAGTTATTTAATTCAGGCATTGGACTTTTCTCTTATTTCGGTCACTCTTCCGCCAATACACTTGCCTTCGATTTAAGTGATCCTTCAGTTTATCAAAACCAGGGCAGGTATCCGTTCTTTTGTGTAAGTGGCTGCACGGCTGGCAATAATTACATTTATGACCCCACGAGAATTGCACAAAATAATTTATCGATCTCAGAAAACTATGTTCTTGCCAAAGAGCGCGGCAGCATAGGTTTTCTGGCCAGTACTCACCTTGGTGTACCACCCTATCTTTTTAATTATGACTTAGAACTTTATAACCAG
>JBDTKB010000256.1:0-8844 GCA_039935555.1 Ginsengibacter sp.
TTTCCATTTATCAACACATCCAAATTACCGTCGCCATCAAAATCATGAACCATCATGCCATTCAATACCGAAAACTGAGCCTGAACCGGAAGCTGAGACATGGTGAACTTGCCATTACCATCGTTTATCAATACGACCGACGAAAAATAATTTGCGTGTAATTGAAGTGCGCCCTCGCGCTGCTTTTGCGTTATTACCGAATCCATTGTCGCATTTGCAAATGATTTGTATGTTTCAAACTTTTTTCGAATACCGATCATTTGCTTTAATATATCATCTCTTGATTGCGCAGGAAATTCTTTTCTTGTGGTATCCTGCTGCGAGACTGGCAAATACAAAGATGGAAAAGCGTCGTAAGTGCCGTTGTTATCAAAATCTTTTGCAATGATTCTAACAGGATACTGCTGATTTCCTTTAAAAAAGGAATTTTCTCCAAGATTGCCAATTATGTAATCCATTTTTCCATCGTTATTAAAATCTCCGGCTGCAATGGTGTTCCACCACCCTATGTTATTATTAATTCCGCTGGAAGAAGTCACATTTTTAAATACGCCTTTATCATTCTTCAGAAACGTAACGGGCATCCATTCACCCGCGAGAATGAGGTCTGGCCATCCATCATTATCGAAATCTGTAAATAATGCATCACAAACCAGCCCGATATCTTTCAAGGCAGGCGCTACCGACGCTGTAACATCCGTGAATTTTATAATGCCATTTTTTGAATCATTTCTAAAAATAAAACTGGATACGGGTTTTGGATAATTTCCCGGATCTACCCGGCCAGAAACAAAAAGATCAAGGTCTCCATCTTTATCATAATCTATAGCTCTCACACAAAATTTACTGGTGAAATTTTGAGGCAGGGCAGATGAATCCAGTTTAAAATTTCCTTTACCATCATTAAGATAAAGCCTGTCCTGGTAGGCATTTGTATTATGAGTGCTTTCGTACCCCCCACTTGCCACATACAGATCGAGATCGCCATCACCGTCAGCATCAAACAGTAACAGACCCTCATCATCATGGTTTTTATTAAGAGTATCCAGCCCTTGTAACAAACTTTTTTGAATAAACTTTCCATTGGGTTGTTGAAAAAATAATTGAGCGCTTTTTAAATAAGAACCTCCTGCAATCAGATCGTCAAGGCCATCTCCATTAATATCGCCGACTGCAAGAGAAGGGCCATATTCAGAAAATTTATGCGGCAATAGTCTTTGCACATTGAAATCAACAAAGTCTCTCTGTTTATGGACATAATGAATTCCAACCGAATCCGTAACATCTTTAAGCAAAGCCTCATTATCTAATACTTTTTTTGCCATGGAGTAAGAAGAATGTGCGTCTTTTTTGTTAACCACAATTGTTTGATTAGCTTTTACATTCAGCAAAAGCTGTTCTTGCCCATTTGGCCATTTTACAATTAAAGAATCCACATTAGAAACATTGCCTAATCCAAAATGGGGTTCAATTTGCATCGTAGAAAGATAGCCTCTGTAGGGCGACTGTTCATACGCCTGCTGTTTGCCGCCATAATGAAGTTCTATCCAGGCGCCCAATCCATTTAAGTTAGATGAATCACCGTTTAATTTTACAGCTATATAATTGGGATGATTTTCTTTAGAATCCATTGATGTATTTTCATAAATCGAAGCTTCATCATTGATATTGTTGACAATCATATCCATGTCTCCATCATTGTCAAGGTCCGCGTATGCCGCACCGTTAGAGAAAGAAGGTGTGGTCAATCCCCAACTTCCTGAAACATCCGTGAAAGTCAGGTTTCCATTGTTGTGGAAGATATAGTTGTGTAATTTAACCTTCGGAATCTGATCTAAAATAAATTGCTTACTGGCGATAGCTCCCGATTCCTGGCGAAAACTGGCAAAATCATGATCTGTTATATCCCGCGGATAACCGTTCGTGATCATTATATCACGAAATCCATCGTTATCAAAATCCGTGACAAGGGGGCACCAGCTCCAGTCTGTTTGTGAAATACCAGCAAGAAATCCTATGTCGCTAAAAATAGGGTCACCAATTGAGTCATTTGAATTTACTCTTGGACCCTGGTTGAGCTGTAGCGTGTTTCGAACATATTGATATTGATAACCGTAAAATTCAGTGTTTAAATTCACTTGATAATTATCACCTCCTAACATCATTTTTTTCCTGTAATTATCTTCAGGATTCATATCCAGCTCTACCACGTCTGAAAGACCATCATTATTAATATCGATCACGTCCTGGCCCATTGCGGTTGACGAAGTATGTTTAAAATAGCTGGCTGCTTTATCGGTGAAAGTTCCGTCGTGATTGTTTATATATAGTAAATCATTTGAGTTAAAATCATTCGTTATAAAAATATCTTGCCACCCATCCCGGTTAAAATCCGCTATCGTTGCCGCATGGCCATATCCTTCAATGGTAACGCCTGCTTGTTTACTAACATCATGAAATACGGGGTGCTTCAAAACTGAGTCCCAATCGTTGCGATATAACCGCCCGGTACTTGGAAAAGATCCGTTGGTAATTTTAGGACGAAACACAGAAGGGTTGTAACCTGGTAATATTTCATTCACTACAAGGTACATGTCCAGATCACCATCGTTGTCGTAGTCAAAGAAATTTGCCATTGTAGACTGAGTCGTGTCATTCAATCCGTATTCTGCAGCCATTTCTTTAAACACCGGAATTCCATTCTTATCGAGCCCCTGGTTTATGTATAATAAATTTTGGCGCTTCTGGGGATCTTTATTGATAGATGCGGAAATATAAATGTCCATCCAGCCATCGTTGTTGATATCCACTACCGATACTCCTTTACACCATCGGCCTTTGCCCTCAACTCCCGCTTCCGCAGTGATATCATCGAATTTGAGTTTCCCTTTGTTTAAATATAATTTGTTTGAAACAAGATTTCCTGTGAAATAAATATCCTGGAGCCCATCATTATTAAAATCCCCGATGCCAACCCCACCTCCATTATAAATATTAATGAGATCAAGTGGGTTTAATGAATCGTTCTCGACTATTTCATTGTTGAAATGAATACCTGAGTCATCAGAAGAAACCAATTTGAATAAGGTATTTTGATGATGACAGGAAACGAAACAAAAAATTGAAATAGAAAATAATAAACGCCGCCAAAGTTTCATCGCAGAAAATTTTCAAAACTTAAAAGTAAGGATAACAGGAAATTTAATAAAATTATTTACACACCGTTAAAAAAATGTGGGATTCGGTAGGTGATAATAAAAAAAATCTCAAAATGTTGGAAATAAAAAAGCGGCAGGGTAAATTATCCTGCCGCTAAAAATCTTATATGAAATACCTTTTTTAATTAATAGCCTGGATTTTGGGTTATCCTCTTTTTCCCATCAGAATTAAGGTTATCTATTTCACCCTGTGGAATAGGGAAATATTCGTTTTTACCTGCAACGAAATTTGCATCCACCTTTAATGGCCGGGCTGCTTTTTCCCTTGAGATATAAGTATTTATGGTTGAAGCTGCTATTCCCCACCTTACCAGGTCAAAGAAGCGATGGCCTTCCATTGACAATTCCAATCTCCTTTCAAACTCTACAGCCTTCATTGCATTCGCAGCAGTAAACGTAGCGGCAGTATATAATCCAATTTTATAATTGTCTGCCGGGGTTGTTTGCGTAGTATAAGTGGCGGACGGTGCATCATATGGGCTATTCTTATAAACCCAACCTGTAGGATCGGCCGCCCTGGTGCGTACTTTATTTACATAAGCCATTGCACCCGGCATATCATTAGCTTGCACCGCGCATTCTGCAGCCCATAAAATAACATCTGAAAAACGCATCAGATCGACGTTATTGGCGACTAATTCAGTTGGTCCCCAATAAGAACTACCAACATCAGTATAAGCACCTTTTTGAGATAAAGCATACACATTTTTCTTTGGACTAAAATGTCCATCATTTATTGGATTTCTTATCCATACATCACCGGGATGAAGTCCCCAATCTAAATACGGGATTCCAGGACGGCCAATTGCCCAATCAATTCTTGGATCAAGTGTCCCAACATAAGGAGTTGTTGGATCGCTTACTTTTAAGCCCAATGCATATGACTCATCCAATAATGGAAGGCCGTTTGCATCAGTTTTGTAAGCATTCGCAAGATCCTGTGAAGGATTATAAAATCCACAGCAAGCGCCGGGGCCGCCATTGTATGGAAAATTCAAAAGATCGCCATAATTACCATTTGGAGCTCCTCCCCAATCTACTGATGATCCATCTTGCACTGAAGTTTGAGCAGCAAATACTGATTCAGCACTGTTCTTTTGAGCAGGGTTAAAGTTCGAATAATAATGTTGATCTAATGCAAGTTTTGCACCGCCGGTTGTTTTACCATTAGCAATAATATCCTGCAGAATTGGATAGGCATCCGTATACTTTTTTTCAAACATATATGCTTTCGCTAAATATGCCTTCGCGGCCCACTTATTAGCACGCCCTACTTGTGGGAATGTTTCAGGTAAATTATCAGCCGCAAATTTCAAATCATCCTCAATCTTTGGCCAGGCATCCACGCTGTTTGTAACAACAGTATTGGAAGTATTAACTGTTTCATCTGCAAAGATGATATTGTTAAACACTTTCTTTAATTCCATGTGAAAAAATGCGCGTAAAAAACGAGACTGGGCTGTAATTGCCAACGCTTTGTCAGCTGAAATTCCTGTGGCAATTTTTAATGTATTGATCACGTCATTCGAACGCTGAATACCATTATAACAAAGATTCCATTTTTGAGGAACTGCCCCGTTAGTTGGCGTTAAAGAAACAAATTTCTCAAAGGCGGCAAAATCATTCACGTCGGTAGGGTCTGATCCTTTATAGGCATCATCGCTCGCTACGCCTCCATAACCCCAGTTAGAAGCCGCTGATCCATAGTTTCCATCTCCTCTTGAACCGTTTCCATCAACCAGGGAGTAAGCGCCGATCAATAATCCCTGAACACCTGCTTCATTCGCAATAATTGCAGGATTTAAGGTTCCCAACGGTGGCTTATCCAGAAAAGTCTTACTACATGCCCCCAAAATAACGAGGACTGCAAGTACCGACGGGATTAAAATTTTCTTTTGTATCTTTTTCATAATAAATATATTGTATGAATTAAAAATTAAGGTTTACGCCAAACAGGTATGAAGGAGTGTGTGGATAGTTACCCTGGTCAATACCGAATGCATAAACACTGTTGATGTGCTGACCATTATTGTCACTGGTGCTTTGTAATTCAGGATCAAGGCCTTTATATTTAGTAATAGTAAACATATTTGCAGATTGTATATAAATTCTCAACCTGTCGATTCCCACTTTTGAAAGAAGGCGCGATGGCAAATTATAGCCGATCTGCATTTGCTTATTTCTTAAATATGAACCTTTGCTAATAAAGTAACTGTTTGTTACGGCGTCGGTACTAAATCCACCCGTTGTACGCAATTTAGGAATAGAAGTGCCCGTGTTGGTTGGAGTCCAGGAATTAAGCGCCACCTCTTTTCTTATACCACCTTTAAAGAAGTCAGGAAAGTCAGTATAGTACTGCGTTTGATTATAAATATCGTTTCCTTTGGAACCAAAGAAGAAGGCAGAGAAATCGAAATTTTTATAGCTAAAGGATATATTCATGCCATAAGTAAATTTCGGATTAGGATTGCCAATATAAGTCCTGTCATTATCGTCAATTTTACCATCATGATTTACGTCCTCGTATTTGAACAAACCTGGCGATGCGTCAGTTTGGGTAGGGGATTTGGCTACATCATCAGCACTTTGAAAAAGCCCAATTACTTTATAACCAAAGAACTCACCAACAGAATGACCTACCTGGTTGCGCTGAATAACTACATTTCTAACGGTAGGGCCATTAAAGTAAGGGAGCCCGGGGATGCTTATAATTTTATTATTGTACGAAGTAAAGGTACCTGTCAAATCGTACTTAAAATCTCTGCCTGCAGAACCATGATAACTTACACTAAAATCAAGACCTGTATTTTGCATATTCCCAATATTAACCTGTGGCAAATTAGCATCACCTGTAAAGACGATATCATATTGAGTTCCAGACGCTCCGAATAACAAACCACTGATCTTCTTTTTGTACCAATCTATTGTGAAATCAACTTTATTTTTAAGAATCGTCGCATCTATTCCTATATTTGAAATAATATCACCTTCAAATGTAGTGTTAGGGTTTCCGATGTAGCTCCTATAAAATCCACTTGTGGGAACGGTGCTGCTCCCATCAATTGCGTAGTACGACCTACCGGCACTTGAACCATATAAATTGTATGGGTTAGTACCTCCAACACTACTTATAGAACCTAACTTGCCCCAACTGTACCGAATTTTCAAATCATTGATAAAAGTAACAGGCTTGAGAAAATCCTCTTCAGATATTCTCCAGGCAGCTGAAAATGCGGGAAAAACAGCATACCTTTTACTACCTACAAATACAGATGCACCGTCTCTGCGAACACTAGCATTTAAAAGGTATTTGCCAGCATACGAATAGTCCAGTCGCCCAAATTGTGACCACAGCGCACTTTGATATGCACCCCCTAAATTTGATTGACCGGTTGGCGATCCTGTATTTAAAATCCAATAATTAGGATTTTCAGAGAAATAGTTGCTTCTGCCAGCTTCAAGGTTTCTACCATGATAATTCACTGCTTCAGTACCTGCTAAAAGTTTTAAGACGTGTTTACCAAAAGTATTGCTATAATTTAAAGTATTGGTATACGTCCAGTTGCTATTATAATTTGCGCCTTCGTGGAAAGAGTTAGCGCCTGTATTTCCTTCGGCATTTTCGTACCCCACATAACTAAAGTAAGAATAATAATTGTTATCCACGACGCCCCCGAAGCTGGTACGGACGGTAAAATGTTTAAGAAGATCAACTTCTGCGAAAACGTTTCCAGTAATATCCCAGGCATTTCCCGTATTGTCTTTTGTGCGATAGATATTTGCAAATGGATTCTGGGCATTACCTAAGCCCTGGGATTTAGTTCCTGCAAAATTGCCCATGATGTCATGTACCGGAATGATCGCATCTTCCCGAAAAGCGACACTGAATGGACTTCCTTCACCCTGGTTGCTAAAACTTGGATTTCTTTTATAAAATATGTAAGCATTTTCACCTACGCGTATTTTATTACTTATGTTAAACTGTGTGTTTGCCCTAACTGAATACCGCTTTTCATAATTGTATTTAAGAATACCTTGCTGATCAAGATAGCCCGCCGAAAAGTAGTAGGAACTCTTATCCGATCCCGCACTTACTGCGATGTTGTGGCTTTGTGTGATCGCATTCCTCGTAATTTCATCATACCAATTCGTTCCTTGCTTGTTGGCCTTTGTGATCTGGTAGCTGTTTATATCATATCTTTTTGGGTCTACAACTGAATCTGCCGCACAATTACAAAGTGTATATCCTGCCGGAGTAATATAATCAGGGATAACAGGAGCCGCTCCTTTGCCAAATTGCGCGTTGCCAAAAGCTGCATTACCAGTAAAGAGCCCGGAATTATTTAGCTGCAAGAAAATTGCATTTGCTTCCTGTTGTGTATTTGCCATATCAAATCCTGGCCCTCTCGTGGTTACTCCATAATAAGCATCATAAGTAACCTTCGCTTTTCCACTTCTTCCTTTTTTGGTAGTAATAATAATTACACCATTTGAACCTGCCAACCCATAAATTGCTGCCGAAGCGTCTTTCAATATCTGCATTGATTCTATATCATTCACATTAATGTTGTGTAGATCACCCCTAACTCCGTCGACGATTATTAAAGGTGTATTATTTCCAAACCCTGTAACACCTCTTATTCTTATATCACTTGCAGCCCCAGGCTGACCCGAAGTAATGGTAGTTACACCGGAAGCACGCCCCTGTAAGGCTTCTTCACCTGTTCCTACCGGAGCTTGTTTCATTTGGCTTACATTGACCACCGATACAGCACCTGTAATCTCCTTTTTCCTTTGCGAAGTGTATCCTGTTACTACCACTTCATTCAAAGTAGATACAGATGTTTTCAATGCCAGCTCTAAAAAGTTTTTGTTTGCCGGGATGATTTGCGCTTCATAGCCGACATTTGAAATAACTAAACGGGAATTTGGTCTTGGAACTGAAATGGAAAAACTTCCTTCAGCGTTTGTAGTTGTTGCGACATTTGTTCCGCTCACAGAGACCGTAGCACCTTGAACTGCCTGGCCTGAACTTGCATCAGTAATTTTGCCGGTAACAATTCGTTGTTGAGCTATAGTCTGCAGGATACAGAATAGCATTAAAATGCCGCTAAGCAGAATTTTTTTTCTCATAATCAAGTAATTAAAGTAGTGTTAATTTTTATTTACACACCAAATTACATATATTTTATAATACAAAAATCATTTTTGAGAAAAAAACTTTAGTTTTTATTAACATTTAATTCAACCTATTAAAAAAGTATTGGTTTATGCTAATAATTAATCAAAAAAAAGCTATAACCATTAGAAATTATTTCAAGCTATGAAGAAATCATTCGTAACAATATCCATTCAAACATCCGGCAAAAAGTAAAGTAACCGAATTCGCAGGCAAATTTTATTTTTAAATTTCATTACCGTAACAATGATATGGTACCTTTTTTTACAATTCGTTTGTGCGTTAGCGATAGCATTTCCAAATAGTAAACATATACGCCCACAGGTTGAGGCATCCCTTTAAAGGTACCATCCCATCCTGGATCTACGCTTCTTTTATTGAACAACAACTGGCCATATTTATTATAAACCAGCAATTTCTTTACCTCATAACTATTTGGTGCAATTA
>JBDTKB010000257.1:0-4181 GCA_039935555.1 Ginsengibacter sp.
ATATTGAGTGTTGAATATTAATTATTGAATATTTGCAAGTTTAATAATTGGTGTTAAATAGTAACAACTAAATTTTTGCAGATATTACCTATCGAATATTGACCATTAACCATTCACCATTAACCATCGACCATTAATTATTGAAAATGGCAAAAATTAATAAAGAAGATTACATCCACAGTGATAGTGGCATCAGTGGCCAATATAAAACCTGGTTTCTTGATTATGCCAGTTATGTAATTCTCGAGAGGGCAGTGCCGGCCGTGGAAGATGGCCTGAAGCCGGTACAGAGGCGCATTCTTCATGCCATGAAAGAAATGGACGATGGCCGCTTTAATAAAGTGGCGAATATCATTGGGCAGAGTATGCAATATCATCCTCATGGTGATGCCAGCATCGGCGATGCGATCGTAAATCTGGGTCAAAAAGAATTACTGATTGAAACGCAGGGAAACTGGGGCGACGTTCGCACCGGCGACGACGCTGCCGCCCCTCGTTATATTGAAGCCCGGCCAAGCAAATTTGCATTAGAAGTGGCATTTAATAACAAGACCACTAATTGGCAGCTTAGCTACGACGGAAGGAAGAATGAGCCGGTAACATTGCCGATGAAATTTCCGTTGCTGCTGGCACAGGGAGCGGAAGGCATTGCCGTTGGCCTCGCAACGAAAATTCTTCCGCATAATTTCTGTGAGTTGATAGAATCTTCCATTAAATATTACAAAGGCAAAAAATTCGAATTATTCCCGGATTTTGCTACCGGGGGCACTATCGATGTCACCAATTATAATGAAGGAATACGCGGCGGCAAAGTTCGGGTGAGAGCAAGAATTGAAGAGTCTGACAAAAAAACGCTGTTGATAAAAGATGTTCCTTATGGCACAACAACAACGCAGTTAATTGAAAGTATTATTAAAGCCAATGATAACGGTAAGATCAAAATAAAAAAGGTAACCGATAATACGGCTGCTGAAGTGGAAATAAGTATTGATCTCGCTCCCGGAATTTCCCCCGATATTACCATAGATGCATTATACGCATTTACAGATTGCGAAATATCGATTTCTCCAAATGCTTGCGTAATCAATGGGCAAAAACCGCAGTTTCCAGGTGTACATGAATTGTTGAAAATCTCTGCAGACAATACCCGGGAACTGTTAAAAAAAGAATTGGAAATAAGGTTGAAGGAATTGCATGAAAAATGGCATTACACTTCCCTTGAAAAGATATTTTTTGAGGAAAAAATTTATAAAGAGCTGGAAAAAAAACATGAAACCTGGGAGAAAGTATTAACGGCCATTGATAAAGCATTTATTCCCTATAAAAAGCAATTGCGCAGGGATATTACGAGGGAAGATATTCTAAAACTAACGGAAAAGCCTGTACGAAGAATTTATAAGCTGGATATTGATGAACTGAATCAACAGATTAGGGCTTTGGAAGATGATATTAAGGGAGTGAATTATAACCTGGAGCATCTTACAGAATATGCGATCAGCTACTACGAGGAGCTGCTGAAAAAATTTGGCAAAGGCCGTGAACGAAAAACAGAGATCAGGCTTTTCGACACGATCCAGGCTAAGTCAGTAGCTATCGCCAACACAAAAATCTATGTCAATCGCTCCGAAGGTTTCTTAGGAACAGGCCTCAAAAAAGATGAGTTCATAGACGACTGCAGCGATCTTGATGACATCATTGCTTTTACAAAGTCAGGTAGTATGAAGGTGGTGAAAGTAGCCGATAAAGTATTTATCGGGAGGGACATTATTCATGTCGCAGTCTTTAGGAAGAACGATGAGAGAACGACCTATAATATGATTTATGCTGAAGGTAAAAAAGGGGTCAGTTACGCGAAGCGTTTCAATGTTACGGGCGTAACCCGCGATAAAGAATATGACCTTACTAAAGGCGATGAAAAAAGCAAAGTGCATTACTTTTCTGTGAATCCAAATGGAGAGGCAGAAACCGTGCGAATAATATTGACACCCGGTAGTAAAGCGAGGAATAAAGACCTGGATTTTTCTTTTGAAACTATGGATATAAGAAGCCGGAGCAGCATCGGCAACCAGGTAACAAAATATGCCGTAAAATCTATACGGCTTCTGGAAAAAGGAAAGTCAACACTTGATAAGCGCAAACTTTGGTTTGATGCAACTTTCGGCCGGCTCAATACTGAAACAAAGGGAACCTTTCTCGGCAACTTTGACGGGGATGATAAAATACTGGTAGTGTATAAGGATGGGAATTACGAAATTACGGGCCAGGAAGTCACCCAACGTTTTGAAGCTACCAATATCGAATTGATCGAAAAATTTGATCCCGAAAAAATTGTTACTGCCGTTTACCTCGATAATGAAAAGTTGCAATACAATGTAAAGCGATTTAAAATCGAAACAAATACACTCAATAGCAAATTCTTATTCATAAAGGAAGGAGAGGGCAACAGGCTCCTGAAAGTAACCACTACTCCTGAACCACTCCTCCAAATGCAAAGTGGCCGCGGATCCCAAATTCGTAAGGCCAAAATTAAACTCAATAAGGTAGTTGAGGTTATGGGCTGGCGGGCCATAGGAAATAAATTAACTGATTATTCAAAAAGCGATCAGATGGAATGGGTAATTAGTGAAAATACATCAATGCAAAAAGAATTATTTGAATAAATTTTCTTGCAAATAGGCTTTCGATAACGGGTCATTACAGATTTTTTTCTTTAAGGGAATAAAAATCTTGATGGATTGGTTAGCGATTTTAAACCATGCCAAAGCAACAAAAGCTACCATTAGCCTTACACAAAAAAAATGTATTATTCTTTCAATTTCAGGTAACAGTTTGTTTTGACCCTATTAGAAAATGAAATATAAGGAGTATAGATAACATCAAACGATGGTGCAATGCATCTTGAGATTTTCCACAACCGGCAAAGGTATCTCTTAAGTGGATGGAATTTAGTGATGTAACATTTTTGCAGAGAAAAAGTCAGGATAGTTCGTACTTTCAGAAGTACAGCCATTGGCAGTAAGCATACTGGCTTTTGATTCTTAATTTCACCTCTCCTTTATCAAGTTTTCCAATTAAGGTATTTCATTGAGTCATAAAAAGAAATGTTGGGACTTTAATAACAAAATCAAATTTATAATTTTGCAAATCACAAACATTACCGATAAAGCAATAAAACAATATTATGCATACTTTGATTTATTTAAGCGCTTCTTCGTCTTTATTTTCAAATGAAGAAATTATTGACATTTTGAATACAAGTCGGTTAAATAACTCTCGACTTGATATCACAGGATTGCTGCTATATCATGAAGGATCTATCCTTCAAATATTAGAAGGGGAGAAAGAGGTTATTCATGCGCTCTTTAATAAAATATCTTTGGATAGCAGGCACAAGGGGGTAATAAAGGTGCTTGATAATAATATTAAGGAAAGAAGTTTCGCGGATTGGTCAATGGGATTTAAACAGATTTCAAATTACGACTGGTCCGAACTTAAAGGATACTTAGATATCGATAATGACAAGAAATTTTCACAAATTACCAATTCCGGAAGCTCTCATGTAATTACTATGATAAGATCATTTTCAAATGTAAATCGGTTGAGTGTGTAATTTTTTTGGACAGAAAACAGCGTGAAGTATTGAAGTATTTTCCTTTTTAAAAGCGCCTTCTTTTACCAGCACACAAAGGCTTTAAATTAGTTGGAAATTGCACCGGCAAAAAGTAGCTGGAAAAAAAATACCCGCTGCCAACTAATAAGATTTGGCGGCCACGAAGTGCTAACGATGAACACCCATATCGTAGGGAACCTGACAGAGATCCGTTAAGAACTATGGAGTCTGATTTGAAGCATGTGTGCTATTCAGCAAAGGTTTGTTTAGTTCGTTTGCGGTATCTGTTTAGTATTGGAGCTAGCCGGGTCCGTCGGTTGTTTTTTGGCAAATAATCTTTTATGCGTTTTTTCCGGTTCATTATTATTCATAATATAGAAAAAATAAAAGGACTGTTGTTGTACAACAAGAGGAACCTTGCCGGGATTTTGCACAAACTTCTCTATAGCAGCGTCGCGCATCTACCTCACGTTTAAAAAAATTTGGGCTTTCCCCGCGGTTTACAAGCGCCTTAAACATGGGCGAAGTCCCTCCCCGGAAAATGTGTGATATCTGTAACTTGTTTTAATAA
>JBDTKB010000258.1:0-3609 GCA_039935555.1 Ginsengibacter sp.
TTTTTCTTATTGATCGATAATTTAAGATTTGATCAATGGAAAACTATTCAGCCGATTTTTGCTGAAAACTTTCGCATTCATGAAGAAGAAACATTCTACTCCATTTTACCAACTGCAACACAATACAGCCGCAATGCTATTTTCGCCGGGCTTCTTCCTATAGAAATTGAAAAACAATTTCCTGTTGAATGGAAGAATGATGACGAAGAAGGTGGCAAAAATTTATTTGAGCAGGATTTTTTTAAGGCGCAGTTAAAGCGATTAAGAAAAGATGATCTAAAACATTCCTATACAAAAATAACCAATCACCAGGATGCTCAAAAGCTGGTAGATAATATACACAACTTATTGAGCAATGATATTAATATTATTGTTTACAATTTTGTTGATATGCTAAGCCACGCACGCACAGAAATGGAAGTTTTGAAAGAGTTGGCCGCTGATGAGGTGAGCTATAGAAGCCTTACCAAGTCATGGTTTGAGCATTCTCCGCTTCACCAGGCGCTAAAGAAAATTGCTGATAAAAAATTAAATCTCATTGTAGCTACAGATCATGGAAGCGTGCGCGTAAACTCCCCGCAAAAAGTTGTAGGAGATAAGCAAACTACAGCCAACCTTCGGTACAAACACGGACGTAATCTTAATTATGATCCCAAAGAAGTACTCGCATTTCGTGATCCGCGCCAGGCCGGGTTGCCGGTTCCAAACATAAATTCATCTTTTATTTTCGCAAGGCAGGATGGTTATTTATGTTATCCAAATAATTACAATCATTTTGCAAATTATTACCGCAATACTTTTCAGCATGGTGGCGTAAGCCTTGAAGAAATGATCATTCCGGTAATACGGATGACCAGCAAAGCCTGAGAAACCGGAATGTAAAAAGTTGTCTTATTTTTGCATGAATTTAAAAGGATGAAGTACAATCAAAACTCATTAAAAAAATTAGAAAACATTTTAGATGAATGCGGCTATATAGTTCGCTACGAACGTGGTTCTTTCCAAAGCGGCTATTGCATACTCGAAGATAAAAAGGTTGTGGTGCTTAATAAATTTCTAAACCCTGAAGGAAGAATAAATACATTGATGGACCTCATACCATCTATAAAAGTAAATTACGATCTTCTTACAAAAGATTCCCAAAAATTGTATGATGATCTTATGCTGCAAAATCAAACACTGGAGAAATAAGAAATAGATGCTTCTGATAATTTTCTCTTATTTTTTTTAGCTTTGACATAGTGAATTACCTAAAAATAAAAATTACATTCTTAGGAACCGGCACAAGTGGGGGAGTTCCTATGATTGGCTGTAGTTGCTACGTTTGCACATCTCCTGATGAAAAAGATAAACGCCTTCGCAGCAGCATATTGGTGCAGAGTAGCACAACAACTCTTGTAGTTGATACTACGCCGGATTTTCGCACGCAAATGTTGAGAGAAAATGTAAAAAAGCTTGATGCGGTTATTTTTACTCATCCTCATAAAGACCATATTGCCGGGCTGGACGATATAAAAGCATATAATTACTTTCAAAATAAACCGATGGATATTTATGCAAATGAACTGACACAAGAGGCGTTAAAAAAAGAGTTTGCTTACATTTTTGCAGACAAAAAATATCCCGGAGTTCCGAGTGTAGTTATGCATACTATAACAGACAAAACATTTATTGTTGGCGACATTCCTGTTACGCCAATTGTGGTTTATCATTTACACATGCCTGTTCTTGGTTTTAGGTTTGGAAATTTTACATACATAACTGACGCAAACAGGATTGAAGAAACTGAAAAGCAAAAAATATCAGGCAGTGAAACGGTAGTTTTAAATGCACTTCGTAAAAATGAACACATCTCCCATTTTAATTTACAGGAAGCGGTGGCTACAGTTGACGAATTGAAAATACCAAATGCTTATTTTACGCATATGAGCCACCAACTTGGTACCCATGAAGAAATTAGTAAAGAACTTTTACCCAACAGGAAATTAGCCTGGGATGGATTGACGCTTGAATTCTAAATAAAATTTTTTTTCTTTTTATGAAATAGCCTGTGAATTTGTTTGCGTTGATTATTTAAGTACTTTACTAAAAAAAATAAATGTGGAACTCTTTCCTTAAGGATTATTTTAACTTTAGCCGAAAGGAAAGGACTGGTATAATTATTATTGTTGCGTTGATTTTATTTTTAATTTTCCTTCCATTTTTCTACCCTTTATTTACGAGCAAAAAACAATTCAGTACGACAGAATTCAAAAACGAAATTGCGCGTCTTAAAATAGAAAACTCCGATTCGTTAAAAGATAGAAATTATGCAAAAATTTTTGACAGCGAACAATATGATGATTATTCTCCCACGGGTAGAAATAAATATGAGAAAATAAAAGCCGAACTTTTTTATTTTGATCCGAATAATGCGACTGCATCTGACTGGAAAAGGCTGGGTATAAGAGACAAAACAATTAATACTATTCAAAACTATATTTCTAAAGGCGGAAAGTTTTACAAGCCTGAAGACATTGGAAAAATTTGGGGACTTGCTCCTTCAGATGTTAAGCGTTTAACCCCATACGTTAGTATAAAAAAACCGGGCAGAGAGTTCGTGTCTTTTGATAAAACAGCATTTAATAAAACTGCTGCTTATTCTCCCCGGAACCTCCAACCTGTTGATATTAATCTCGCAGACACAAGCGCTTACATAAGTTTACCTGGAATAGGAAGTAAATTATCTCAAAGGATTATAACTTTTCGCGAAAAACTTGGAGGTTTTTATTCTGTTGAACAAGTTGGCGAAACTTATTTTCTACCGGACTCAACCTTTCAAAAAATAAAGCCAAGGTTGATAACAGGTAATACTAAAGTGCGGCAAATTAATATTAATGCTGCATCCATAGAGGAAATGAAAGCTCATCCATATCTGCGATACAATATAGCAAATGCTATTTTTCAATTCAGGAATCAACATGGAAATTTTTTGGCAATTGACGATATAAAAAAAATTATGCTGGTAACGGATGAAGTCTTCCAAAAAGTAGCTCCTTATCTTTCAATTCAATAAATATTTTAAAATATTATTTCCTGATTTTTTTTCTTAAAAAAACTAACAACTGTTAGTATTTATACATTTCGGGTTATCTTGCGACCCAATAAATTTAAAATATGGATTTTAAAAAAAGCGAACTAACTGAACAGGTTGCGAACACCGCCAGGGATTTTGCACAAAAATATATTAAACCCGATTTAATGAATTGGGATGAAAGCCAGGAATTTCCTGTTCATATATTTAAAGCGTTAGGAAAACTTGGTTTGATGGGCATCCTCGTTCCTGAAGAATATGGCGGTTCGGGCCTTGGATATTTTGAATACAGCGCCGCTATCCAGGAAATATCAAAAGTTTGCGGTTCCATCGGGCTATCATTAGCGGCACATAATTCTTTAGGTACCGGCCATATTCTTGCTTTTGCAAATGAAGAACAAAAGAAACGATACCTGCCGAAACTTGCAACCGCAGAGTTTATAGGTGCGTGGGGATTGACTGAGCCAAACACGGGAAGCGACGCAGGAAATATGCAATGCGTTGCAGAAAAAGAGGGGGATGAATGGGTAATTAAT